>NZ_ALPT02000061.1 GCF_000292245.2 Alkalihalobacillus alcalophilus ATCC 27647 = CGMCC 1.3604
TTTGAAGCGTGGCGCTTTATTTTGTTTCTTGAAGAATCGAGTATAGGAATCAGCAAGATTTTTCAGGGAGGATTGAAGGGCAATGCTATCCACTTCTTTTAGCCATACGAATTCCTTTTTTAGTTGGGTTAATTCAGCCGAACAAGAAGAATATGTTAGCCCTTTGCCTGTTTCTTGGTAGGTATCGTTCCATTGCCCTAAAAAGCGATTAAAGACAAAACGAGAACAACCGATTGTTTTAGCAATGAAGATTTCCTGTTCTTTGGTTGGATAAATACGGAATTTGTATGCTTTCTTGAGGACCATTGTTTTCACCTCCGATAGGAATGTATGTTCTTATTATACCCTAACAAGAATCTCTTTGGCTACCGCCAACCGCCATTCATCTCCCCCTTATCGTTGGACTTCTCCCTTCACACGATTGAAGAGGGAGTCTTCTGTCGGGAAATGATAAAAAAGCACTTAGTTAAAAATTATTCAAAAAAAGCTTAAAGACCCATAAATCATTAGGTTTTGAGCTTTTTTTGTTCGATTGACAATCATTTACTTTTTTAGCGCTATTCTTATTAGGTTCTACTTACTCGCTGCCGTTATTTTGTCATAGAAAAATATGACAAAATAACTCGAATAGATAGGCCCTATCATCCATGACAGATTCGTCGAAAATATGTATAGTAAATACTATAATCATTGTAAAATTTCAAATAATGTTAGTGTCCCTATCATTGTGGTAAAATAATTTTAGATGACAATCATGTGCTTATTTAAGAAACTGACTAAAGAGGGTGATTTCAATTAACATCGATACGATAGGTAAGAACATTAAGTTTTACCGCTCTCTCAAAGGCCTTACTCAATGTGAATTAGCGGAAGGAATTTGTACACAGGCGCAAATAAGTAATATTGAAG
This sequence comes from Alkalihalobacillus alcalophilus ATCC 27647 = CGMCC 1.3604, assembly GCF_000292245.2. Taxonomy (GTDB): domain Bacteria; phylum Bacillota; class Bacilli; order Bacillales; family Bacillaceae_D; genus Alkalihalobacillus; species Alkalihalobacillus alcalophilus. The sequence goes on from NZ_ALPT02000061.1 coordinate 910, forward strand.
CTGGAAAATTCATCCCACTATCGACTACACTCCATTCGATTTCTAAACGTCTTGGCGTCGATATGAATCATTTTTTTCAAGCAGGTGATAACCCGCAATATGACTATATCCAGGATTTTATTCAAGAGATTAGACGAAACACAGTCGATAGAAATTATGAAGAAGTTTACAATCTGATTTTAGCCGAAGAAGGAAAACCGTTGTTTGATAGTGCTGATATGAAACAATTTATTTTATGGCATAAAGGTGTAGCCATTGCTTATGTTTTCAAAGACTACACTCTCGCTCTCAAACTATTATTTCAAGCCCTAGAATTAACCTATAACGGAAAAGGAAGCTATTCCCAAGAGGAAATTCAAATTCTCAACTCTATTGCAGCAGTCCATGAGTTAAAAGGAGAAGTTAAACTATCCATTGATTATTATGAGCGTGCCTTACAGCAAACAAACCATATTCCAGACTTAAACCCACGAATTAAAGTTCGTCTATTATACAATTATGCCATTGCCGAAGCTGTCTTAAAAAACTTTAAACATGCGATAGAATTAGCTGATAAAGGAAGAAAACTTTGCATTCAAAATGGGTTACTCTACCTTTTAGGCGAATGTACGTATCATAAAGGATATTGTTTATTAGTTGAGGATCAAACAGATCAAGGAAAAGAACTAATTGAACAAGCCATCGTCCTCTTCCGATTAGAAAAGAAAGACGAGTTAGTCAATATCGCCGAACAAAAAGTAAAAGAAGTTCTTACTAAAGTATAGTAAGAACTTTTTTATGTCCACTTTTAAGACTAGCTTCAATGATAGCCTGGATTCGCACCTTAATTTGTACCGTTTCCTTTTTTCATTACTTATTCGTTGTTTTTCGTACTCTAATTTGGCCCGCTCTCCTTTTTCATTACCTATTCCTTCTTTTTCGCACCCTAATTTGGCCCGTTCACTGTTTTCATTACCTATCCGCCCTTTTTCGCTCCCTAATTTGGCCCACTCTCCTTTTTCATTACTTATCCGCCCTTTTTCGCACTCTAATCTCCACTATCCAACTTTTTCATTACTTATCCGCCCTTTTTCGCACTCTAATCTCCCAGATCCAGAACCGTCCTTTCCAACAAGTCTTTACCGAACAAAAAAGGCTACTCAAAAGGTTGAATAACCTTTTGAGATAGCCTTTTTCTCATCTGTATTTACTTATAATTAATGAGCATGTGGTAAGATATTAATGACTAAGCTGTCTCCTGATAAAGCTGATGGGTCTGCTAAGACTCCAGCTCCGATTAGTACAGCACCAATAACAAACGCTGCGATTAGTTTCTTATTTTTCATCACTCACTCACCTCTCTTCTTTTCTACTAACTCTAGTATAACCATTAATTATCCCTAATGAATTTCCATTCTCAGTCGATTGCTAGGACTTATGCCTAGAAAATATGGGTATTTTTATCATTTCCTAATATATTATAAACTTACTAATAACTACATTTTTTTCTGATTTTTTTAAAAATACTGTCTATCTTTGTAAAAACACTCAATAATTTTTCATCAACTTATCAATCATAACACTAATCGTCACATTTTGACAATATATTCAGAATATACAATCTGATAAATCATACTCTTTTAAAATATTGTACCAAATCCTCTGACCTACATAACGGATAAATCACACTCAAAAAAACACCCTTTCCTAATCAAGTAGAAAAGAGTGTATTGATATTGCTTTTATTTTTCAAACCATTCCGTATGGAAGATTCCATCTTTATCGATACGTTGATACGTATGTGCTCCAAAATAATCACGTTGAGCTTGTAATAGGTTAGCTGGTAAAGTCTCAGTGCGATAGCTATCATAATAAGCAAGTGCACTTGAGAATGCAGGTACCGGAATACCAGACTGAATTGCTAATCCTAAGACCTCACGTAATGAACCTTGATAGTTTTCTACAATTTCTTTGAAGTACGGATCCAATAATAGATTCGCTAAGTCCGCCTCATTATCATAAGCTTCCTTAATTTTTTGTAAGAACTGAGCTCTAATAATACAACCACCGCGGAAAATCATCGCGATATCGCCGTAACGTAAATTCCAATCATTCTCTTCAGATGCTGCTTTCATTTGAGCGAAACCTTGTGCATATGAAACAATTTTACTCATATAAAGAGCTTTGCGAACCGCTTCAATAACAGTCTTCTTGTCGCCAGTAAAAGGTTTAATCTCAGGTCCAGATAATACTTTACTCGCTTTCACACGTTCTTCTTTCATTGCTGAAATAAAACGCGCGAAGACGGATTCCGTAATAACTGGTAATGGAACACCTAAATCAAGTGCTGACTTACTTGTCCATTTTCCTGTTCCTTTTTGACCAGCTGTATCTAAAATAACATCAACAAGTGGTTTACCTGTTTCCTCATCTACTTTTGTAAAAATATCAGCTGTAATTTCAATTAAGTAGCTATCTAACTCACCTTTATTCCATTCAGCAAAAACTTCATGAAGCTCGTTCGCCTCTAAGCCTAATAAGTTCTTTAGAATAAAATAAGCTTCAGATATAAGTTGCATGTCACCATATTCAATACCATTATGTACCATTTTGACATAATGACCAGCACCGTTTGGTCCAATATAAGTCGAGCAAGCTTCGCCGTCAACTTTTGCTGAAATAGCTGTTAAGATTGGCTCTACCAATTTGTAAGCTTCCTCTTGTCCACCAGGCATAATCGAAGGTCCTTTAAGAGCTCCTTCTTCTCCACCAGAAACACCTGTCCCAATAAAGTGAAGGCCGGTTTCTTCTAATTCTTTATTTCGACGAATCGTATCTTCATAATAAGTATTACCTCCATCGATAAGGATATCTCCTTTTTCGAGGAATGGCTTTAACGAGTCAATCGTTGCATCTGTTGCAGCACCCGCCTTAACCATTAATAAAATTTTACGAGGAGACTCTAATGATTGCACAAATTCCTCAATCGTTTTTGCCCCTTTAAAGTTTTTACCCTCTGCTTCATTTTTTAAAAATTCTTCTGTTTTATCAAATGAACGATTAAAAACAGATACAGAGTAGCCGCGACTCTCAATATTTAAAGCGAGATTTTTGCCCATTACAGCTAAACCAATAACACCGATTTGTTGTTTTGACATAACGCTCACACACCCTTTCTATCCATTAACCCTTATATAAGGATCATTATCCAACTGTTCCGTAAAGATTATACCATAACAAAACAAGCTTTACTTACAATAGTCAGTTTTTATAAACGCTTACAATTATTTATTTTCCTAGTGTTTTAAATTTTTATTGAATAGAGCGTTTTCATTTAAAAAAGGAATAATTTCCTTCCAATCATGAGAAACTACTTATGCTTAAGAGTGGTTGTTTTCTTTTGAAAAAATAGGGAAATGAAAGAATTATAACGTCTATCATCATATAAGGGAGCGATTTTATGAGTAAGCAAGACTTTAGTCAAGTGCAAACTTCAGGGCAACCAGGACAAACGCAAAGGCAACCCGGGTTTGAATCTGAAATGAACCCTAAACCAATATTCGATAACCTTAATTATGTTGGAAGTAACAAACTTCAAAATAAAGTAGCCTTGATTACGGGTGGTGATAGCGGGATTGGACGAGCCGTGGCGATTGCCTATGCAAAAGAAGGGGCTTCCGTTGTAATAGTCTATCTTGATGAACATGAAGATGCTAAGGAAACGAAAAAAATCGTTGAAGCGAAAGGAAGTAGATGTGAACTAATTAGTGGCGATGTTAGTGATGAATCTTTTTGTCATCAAGCCGTCCAAAAAACCATCGATACTTTTGGACAACTTGATATCCTTGTAAATAACGCAGCTGAACAACATTATCAAACAAAAATTGAACAAATCTCATCTAAACAACTTCATCGAACTTTTCAAACTAACTTCTTTGCTTACTTTTATTTTATTCAGGCTTCCATGCCTCATTTAAAAAAGGGAAGTACGATCATCAATACAGCTTCCATTACTGCCTATAAAGGAAATCCAGTGTTAATCGATTATTCGGCCACAAAAGGAGCGATTGTTTCTTTAACTCGTTCCCTTTCCGAAAGTATTGTCTCAACCGGAATTCGAGTAAATGCTGTTGCTCCTGGACCAATTTGGACACCATTAATTCCTGCCTCCTTCCCAGCCTCTGATGTTGCTAAATTTGGTGTTGATACGCCAATGGGAAGACCTGGACAACCAGCTGAACTAGCTGCCGCCTATGTTTATTTAGCCTCAGAGGATTCTTCTTATGTATCTGGGCAAGTGCTTCACATTAATGGTGGAACAATCGTTAACAGCTGATTAAAAAGCGCAGTCCGTTTGCTCAGAAGCGAGAAAAAATAAGAACAGCTGATGAAGACGCTCTTTGTCTTCATTCAGATGAGCGATTTTTCTCGAGCTTCTAACGGACGCAGCCAGATTGATTAAAAAGCGCAGTCCGTTGCCCAGAAGCGAGAAAAAATACAGGGCTGACTAGAAAGTCGCTTTTTGACTTGATAGGCAGACCGATTTTTCTCGAGCTTCTAATGGACGCAGCCAAATTGATTATCTATTCATTCTCACCAAGTAAATCTAATTCCTTTGCAGAGCTAGCGACTTCTGTTGAAGCTTTTCCTATTTCTCCTACGGCTGATACAAAACTATCTAGCTCTTTTTCCATTTTCTCATTTTGTTCCTTCAATGTCTTCATCGCAAGCCAAATTTCATGAAACGACTGCTCTGTGTCTTTCATTCCTTCCATGCCACTTCCAACGACCGAGCGCACTTCAAAGACACGTTCTGAGACGGTTTCAATTTGTTCATTCGTTCTTGTGATCAGTTCAGTTACATTCCTTGTTGTCTGTTTTGTTTGTTCAGATAATTTTCTAATCTCATCGGCAACAACCGCAAAACCTCGGCCATACTCCCCAGCACGAGCAGCTTCAATAGAGGCATTCAAAGCGAGCAAATTCGTTTGTTCAGCGATTTTTTCGACGATATCAATCACATTGTGAACTTCCGATGCAAAGGTTGTTAAGCGTTGCGAACCTTTTGTTATATCTTCAATACTATTCATAACCGTTTCCATATTTTTCGCTTGTTTTGTCATTTGCTCTCTTCCGTGAGAAGCATGCCCTTCTGCATTCGTTGCCAACTCAGCCCCATCTTTTGCTAAGCCACTAACCGCTTCAGATTGACTTGCAAGTTCTTTGACTAAATCTTCACTATGAAGTGACACATTTGCCAAAGTCGCCGCCTGATCATTCAACTTTTTAATAATTTTATTTTTTTCGCTTTTTTCATGATCGTTTAGACGTTGATTTTCTTTTTCATACTCTTCTAACACTAGCTGCTGCTCAAAGTTAATGATGCGATAAATCGTTGTTAATGCTCTGACTGAATCCACACCATTATGACGCTGTGCCTCCACCAATTTTGTAAACATGATTAGTAGTTGATTATAAGCGGCCACATACCATTTACTTTCCAAACCAACCCGTACATGAGCTTTCGCAATTCGTGAACGCTTTTCCACAAATTTAGCATCGATGTCTTCACTAAACAGCTCTAAAATATGAATTTTTAACGTTTCCTTTAAACGTTCGACCGTACTATGTCTCTCAATAATTTCTAACAAATTCTCTTGTTCGATAATAATAGAGTAAAAACGTTCCGTAATTTCATCAAGCTGTTCCTCTACAAATGGCTTTAACCACCGGAGTATCCGCATATCGGTTTCATCAACACCTAAATAACTTAAACTTTGATAGTTCTTAAAATATTTTATTGCGTCTTCATTTAATTCAATTAAATTTAACTGTTCAAACCATTCAGTATTGCGGTCATTCGCTTGCTTTTGTTTTTTGCGATTGAATAAACTCATCTTTATACCCCTTTTCGTTTCAATAACGAGTTCAGAAAGCTCCTCTCTATTATATCGACAATCCTCCTGAAATCATTACTAATTATCTAGTATATTAGACCTGTTTTTTATTTTTTATCTAATAAATTAAAAAATCTCTAAACCGATTTATAAAAAATGAATACCCAAATCGAGTTTTTTGTATGAAAATTCATAAAATAAATAATTCAGGGGCTGGTCCTTTTTTCTTTTAAATGTAAACCCTTACTTAAGTTCAATTAATTGACGCTTTCTTCATAACTCATTATCATTATCTAGACTGTTAAAAGCTTACTTATCTCGGAAGCAAATACTTGAAGATAAATACCTCTTTGTGGTTATCCTAAAAATGACTTACCCCATTCATTTCAAGCCATTTTTATTTAATCAAACAGTCCATGATTCGATGAATACTAAAGATCAACTTATACGAGGAGGAACAGTGTGAATACTGGAACAACTGAAGATATAAACTTTAAAGAGCGACCTGATATCAAACGAGCTCCGATTATGATTGCTCTTATTATTGGTGCTTTCTTTGCGATTTTGAATGAGACCTTATTAAACGTTGCTTTGACAAAACTTATGGAGGAATTCCAAGTTGGCGAAGCGACAATTCAATGGTTATCAACTGGATTTATGTTAGTTGTCGGGATCTTAATTCCCGTATCAGCTTTACTTATCTCCTGGTTTACAACGAGACAAATGTTTATTGGAGCCATGGTTCTCTTTACTATCGGAACGGTAATTAGTGGTTTTGCTCCTAATTTTACCACGTTATTGATTGGCCGCTTAATTCAAGCAAGTGGAACCGGATTATTGCTACCGATTATGATGAACACAATTTTAGTACTTTATCCACCTGAAAAACGTGGAGCTGCGATGGGAACAATGGGTTTAGTCATCATGTTTGCACCGGCGCTTGGTCCAACCTTATCAGGAGTAATCCTTGAAGCTTTGAATTGGCGTTGGTTATTTTTTACCGTTATACCATTTGCCCTCTTTTCGATTATTTTCGCCTTCATTTTCTTAAAAAATGTAACCGATGTGACGAAACCAAAAGTAGATATTCTTTCAATTCTTCTATCCACTTTAGGATTTGGTGGTATTGTCTTTGGGTTTAGTAGTGCTGGAGAAGGAACTGGTGGTTGGGCTAATCCAGAAGTATATGGCACGATTATTGTCGGGGTAGTTTCCCTTATTTTGTTTGTTTGGAAGCAATTAAAGATGGACGAACCGATGTTAGACGTCCGTGCTTTCAAATCACCTATGTTTTCAATCACAACGATTCTCCTCATCATTGTGATGATGTCAATGTTTTCAACAATGATATTAATTCCTATGTTTTTACAAGGGGCAATGGCACTTACAGCTTTCGCAGCTGGTTTAGCCTTATTACCAGGAGGACTTCTAAACGGATTAATGTCCCCTCTTATGGGAAGGTTATTTGATAAGTTTGGACCTAAGTATTTAGTAAGACCTGGGGCTGCCTTACTCGTAATCGTCTTATTTTTATTTACGACAATTACGACGACTACACCCGTCTACCTCTTTGTCATTTACCATTGTTTATTAATGGTCGCCATTTCTATGATAATGATGCCTGCTCAAACAAATGGATTAAATGAATTGCCAAGAAAATACTATCCACATGGGACAGCTATCTTAAACACTCTTCAACAAGTAGCAGGGGCGATTGGTGTTGCCTTATTCATCAGCATTATGTCAAATGGAAGAAGTAATTATTTGATTGACAATGTTACTGGAGAACCTACATTAAATGATTTTGCGATGAGCTTAACAGCTGGAGTACAGGCCGCCTTTAAAATAGGCCTAATATTTGCGATTGTTGCCTTGATTCTAACTTTCTTTATCAAAAGAACGACTGAGCCAAAAGATATTTAATTAAAATGTAAGCAATTTCTTGTGTGTTTCGTTTGTCCTAAGTGGGTATTGTACTTTATACTAGGAGAAAGGAAAATCATTTCTTGTAAGTTGAGGAGGAATACCATGAATCCTTTTTCAATCAGGCAAGCACCTGAATTTATTCAAAAAGAAATTCAAGAGATTCAAGAACATATCGCTCCCATGTTAAAGAAGAGCCTTGGCTTTAGCTTTGTCTCCTTCCCTTTAATTGGATTTTCAATTATTAACATTTTCTTTTTAGTAGCGATTGTTCCTGATACAGCACCAAAGATGATTCCTATCGTCCTTTATGCGATTTTAGGGGCTTTAGGCTTCGCGCTATTAAAGGAGTCTTCCATTAAAACTAAAGAAGTTCACCGCACAGGTATTGCATATATGAAGAATCGAATTGAAAAAAGCTCAAATGTAATGGAAGATGTAAAAAAGCGCTACATTCGTTCATTAGAAGAAGAGCCACAACAAGCGATTAATGTTTTTTGTGAATTTTTAACGTATGAACATAATCGTAGTCCATTTAAATCAAATTAATAAAAGCCTAAGCTGTTTCCAAGCAACAATTCGTTGTTATTTGATTATAGCTTAGGCTTTTTTTATTTTTCCTTCTGTTATCCCTTCCAACTTTTTAATAAGGTCATTAGGAATTTGCAACCTCTGTCCTTCTACTCCAAAAATATCAAGCAAATGGTTTAAGTTTTCATCCTCATCTAACTTCTTTATTTCAGAAACTTCTTTATGCAACTGTTCCATTTTACGATCGAGAGCTGCAGCTGTCGTAGCCGCTGTTTTCAACTCGTTTGATAATTGTACAGGTATTTCTTTATTAAATTTATAATAAATTTTGTGCTCTAAGCTCGCCCAAAAATCCATCGCAATCGTTCGAATTTGAACTTCTACACTAACAAGCTCCTCCCGATCAGACATATAAACCGGTACTTGCAAAATAAGATGCAAGCTTTGGTAGCCATTTGGCTTTGGATTTTTGATATAGTCCTTCGTTTCCAATACGACAATATCTTTTTGCCGTTTTAACATATCAGCAACTACATAAATATCCGAAATGAAGGAACAAGTAATTCGAATGCCTGCGATATCTTGAATGTTTTCCTTTATACTTTCTATTGAAAAAGAGTGATTTTTTCGCATCACTTTTTTCAAAATACTCTCAGGTTCTTTTAAGCGAGATTTTGTATGTTCAATTGGGTTATATTCGTGAATGTATTCAAACTCCTGCTGCAAAATATTGATCTTAGTTCCCATTTCATCTAAGGCAAACTTATACGCCATCAAAAATCGAGTCATTTCATCTTTGACCGTTTTTAATTGATTTAAATCAATGTTTCTCATCGAGCTCATTTTTATCACTCACTTTTCCTTTATTGAGAGACTTCTACCCCATCCTTAGAACTCGGCTCTCCATAAATTTTCTTAGATATATCAGGGGCAAACTGGAACAAAGCAATTCCAATCATCGCTGAAGCTAATATAAACACACTGCTAAAAGCCTTCAATGATACAGATGCTAGTGCGGCAATAATAATCGAAAACTCTCCCCTCGGTGTCAAACATAGTCCGGCTCGTAAAGAGACTCGTTTCGATAAGCCATACCAACGACCACCGATCACCCCGACCAACAATTTAGCTACAATCGACCAAACCAAGATGACGAATAATAAGCCAAGCATTGGAACTCCTTCATTGAAGTGAATCGTCGTTCCAAAATATAAGAAAAAGAGCGGCATTAATAAATCTCGTGATCGAACGACAATTTGTTCAATCTCATGGGTTCTTCTCACTTCAGCCATCATAATCCCCGCCAAAAACGCCCCTAACACCTCTGATAAACCTAAATACAGAGCGAGTCCACCATAAGCTAAGGCAATCCCTGTTACAAATAAAATAATACCATCTCCATTTACATGCCGTCTAAAGAAAGGACCTAAATGGACAAAAACAGAGCGGCCAATTAATATCGCTCCTGCTACTAAAGCGATAACTTTTACAACTAACCAAGACATTGAAGCCAATGTCACCGCCTGTCCTGATGTAAAACCAACTAAGATTGCTACCATAATGGGGGCAACTAAATCCTCAAATATCAGGATACCTAACATCAATTCTGACTCTGGATTGCCCATTCGGTTGGAACTTTCTAATAATTTTGCTGTAATCGATGAACTTGTCGCATAGACAACCGCCCCTACAATAAAAGATGAAAGAAAATCAAGACCCATTAAAGCACTAATTAAAACCGTAACACCAAAACTTAGAACGACATCTAACACTCCTGGTCCTAACACCTTTTTCGCGACCGTTAAAAGCTGCTTAATCGGGAACTCCATCCCAAGCATAAAAAACAATAATACAATCCCTATCTCACCAGCAAAATGTAACAAATGATTATCTGTTAACAAACCACCTAATACAATCCCTAATAAAATAAAAAGGATTACACTCGGGATTCTAAATTTTGTCCCAAAGAAACCAACAAAAAATAATAAAAGTAAGACAAGGCCAGAACCTAATAATTCATTAATCTCCAAAATCCAAATACCTCCTGCGAACAGATGTTTTCGAACTTTAAACGATATCTAAAAAACATCCAAATCCACCTGCTCATTATATGTATAGAAAAACTCAGAACATCTCCAGTATTTTGATACCTTATTAAGGGTTCCAGTTTTTCCCCCTAAATATGCTTTGAATTGACAACTTTCACCAAAAAACAGTGATTTCCCACGTTTTCTCTTAATTTGCTTAGTGCTTGCAGATATTTTTAGCCTTTCCATCAGCAACACGCCCTTCACGGCCGCTAATGAAGGACGTATTTGTACTCTAATTAGGAAGAGAACGCAACTTTTATTACTTATTGCTCGGTTTTCGTACTTTCATTTAAGCAAGACTCGGTTTTCATTACCTATCACATGCTTTTCGCACCCTTATTTCTGCAAGCCGCGATTTTCATTACTTATCACATGCTTTTCGCACCCTTATTTCTGCAAGCCGCGATTTTCATTACCTATCACATGCTTTTCGCACCCTTATTTCTGCAAGACACTATTTTCATTACCTATCACATGCTTTTCGCACCCTAATCTTGGCAAGCCGCGATTTTCATTACTTATCACATGCTTTTCGCACTTTAATTAAGAACACCCACTCTTTTTATTACTAATCACCATCCTAAATTCCAAAATGCACCATTACCTCCTCTTTTATCTTTACTTTGAACATAAAAAAAGCCGGGATAAATGCAGTTTTATAAACTCCATTCAGTCCGGCTTCCAATAGCACTTTTATTCCGTTCAGTTATTCCAGCTTTTCAGCAATCACTCACTTACTTAAAACAAATTGTTCAATCGCTTTAGCAACGCCATCTTCATTATTGCTCGATGTGACCCAATCGGCCGCTTCTTTCACTATATCTTGGGCATTGCCCATCGCGATGCCGTAACCTGCTTCTTTTATCATCGCCAAATCATTTAAACTATCGCCACATGCCATAACTTCATCCATCGTGATACCTAATTTTTCACAAACTTTTTTAATGGCATTCGCTTTGTTAATACCAATCTTGTTCACTTCAAGATTTAAGGGGTGGGAATTACTAATTTCATACCCGCCACGCTTGTTTAACTCTTCTAAAAGAGCATCTCGAACCTCTTCGTTTTCAAAATGAAACCCGAATTTTAACCAAGAATGGTCAGATGACTGCTCTGGGAACTCATTTCTCCACACTTTATGCTCCGTCACAGCCCAATAATTGGTACTATGAGTATTCATTAATCCATACAAATGCTCAATATCTTCATGTGTAAGAGTCGCTCTTTCCATGATGTCACCAGCTGGGTTCCATATTTCACTTCCATTCACAGTGATGTGATAAGAATCCAGCTTTAGAGCCTCTTTATACTCCTTACTTGTTAAAAGAGAACGGCCTGTACTTAAAATGATATGGACTCCTAATTCTTTTGCGGCTTGAATTGCTTTTTGATTTCCCTCTGAAATTTCATGATCGGAATTAAGCAATGTCCCATCCATATCAAGTGCAATTAATTGAATCTTTTTGTTTCTCTCCACAATTATCGCCCTTTCTGTCATTGTTTTTTCTATTTCTCCTTTTAGTGTATCGCACCAAGAAAAAAAGTACAAAAAAGCCGGCTATTTCTTTCCCTGAACTAAAAAAGCAATCAGGCTCTAATCCTGATTACTCCTAAGTGAATTTCCGTTACCTGATTTTAAACTTTCCAAGTGGCATGTATGCTTTTAACCCCATTCATTCAGCACGCACAGATTAACTAAGGGCCAAATATCCAAGGACTCCGAATCCAACGACAAAACAGTAAATGGAGAAGTAAATTAATTTGCCACTCTTCATAATATTAATAAAGATTTTTAAAGCAAAATAGGAAGCGAATAATGAGGCCACAAAGGCAATTCCATAACCAAAAGCTTTATCAGAAAAATAAGGGTCATTAAAGACATCATTTAATGCTAATATCCCACTACCCAAACTCACTGGAATGTATAAAAAGAAAGAAAATCGTAGGGCAAGCTCTCTTGTCCAGCCTAGTCCCATTGCTGCGACAATCGTTGCCCCTGAACGGCTAATTCCTGGCATTAAAGCAACCATTTGAGCTAAGCCAACGATAATGACCGCCTTTAGCGTCATTTGTGATTCCGTCTTTGTCCCCTTAAGTTTTCGAATAACAAATAGAGCAACACCTGTTAGTAATAAGGCAATCGCAATAATACTCACTTTCCCTGATTGGGTCGAAATCCAGTCCTCTAATAATAACCCTGCAATTGCTGCAGGAACTGTCGCAATGACCAGATATACCCAAAAGCGAAAGTCATTTTCATGTTCCGGACTTTTTGTTTGAATATATTTTAACGCCCCACTAATTAAACGAAGTAGATCTTTACGATAAATAAAAATAACGGCAAATAATGAGGCGAAGTTTACGAATACTTCAAAAGTTAACCCTTTGCTTTCTAAACCGAGAAAATATTGCACTAATACAAGATGGCCACTTGATGAGACAGGAATCGGTTCCGTGATTCCTTGAATTAATCCAAGAATTAAGTACTGAACCCATTCTACAATTTGCACTCCACTCTCCAATCCAATCGACTCCTAACCCCAAAATTAAAATCCCTCATACCTTGTTTATTCTAAATGACAAAAGTAAACAAATGGTTAATGTTTTGTAAAGAAAACATTAAGTTGGACAAGGGAAGTTACTACATCTATATTTTTATTTTATTAAAATAGACCAAGCAAATCTTAATTTCGAATAATAATATAAATTAAATAGATGACATACATTAGAACCAAAATACTTCCTTCCCCTTTTCCAACTGTATGCTTCGTCCGAGAAAAGATAAGCAAAATAAGAGTAAAGAAAATTAATATAATCACATCCAAAATGACTCTTGGATCAACGGTTAACGGTGTTATAGTTGCCGCAACCCCGAGCACAAACAAAATATTGAAGACACCACTGCCAACGATATTTCCTAATGCAATATCGCTTTCTTTTTTTATCGCGGCAATAATAGCTGTCACTAATTCCGGGGCAGAAGTTCCAATCGCAACAATCGTTAAACCAACTAACGTCTCACTCATACCAAGGTCGATCGCAATCGCTGAGCTACTTGAAACAACAAATTCTCCACCAAGTAAAATCGCCAGTAAACCTAAGATAGAAATCGCAATGGCTTTCCCCCACTTCTTTTCTTCACGAGGGATACTTACTTGCTTCCCTCTTTCTTTCTTTCTCTGCTTCCGAATAACCTCTAAAATATAATATAGAAACACTGCAAAGAGAACTAGAAAGATAATACCTTCGCTTCTTGTAATCACATTTTTGGCACCAGAGTGTAAAAATATATCATTCATAAAAATAAATAGTGTCACGCTTGCCAAAAGTGTAAACGGAATTTCCTTACGAATCGTATTATCTTGGACCGCCAACGGACTAATAATCGCCATAACCCCAACGATAAAGGTCATATTGAACAAATTACTACCAACCACATTACCGATCGCCATTTCAGAGCTTCCTCTCAGAGCTGCTAATATACTGATGATAACCTCTGGTGCACTTGTCCCAAATGCAACAATCGTTAATCCAATGACGAGTGGTGAAATCGATAAATATTTTGCCATAGTGGATGCACCATTAACAAAATAATTTGCTCCTCCAATTAGTACAACAAACCCTACTAGAAGTAATATGTAATCAAGCAATTTTCAAAGCCTCCCTGTTTTTTATATACTCAGTATAAACGTAAGTACTCATTCTTATTTTACTAAGTAGGAAAAAATGAAAAAACCATCAATATTCACATAATGTGGTGAAGTTTGATGGATATATGTACTTATTATCTAGCTGTTTTAAAAACTTTTACTTCATATAGATTTTGACTCATTTCAATAATATGCTCTGGTTTTGGTTTGCCACGGCTTTGACGATGCCCTTCAAGATGAATATCGCTTTTTTCCCAGTTTTTCCAGTCTTGTTCTGATACCCAACGAATCACGACAATCACTTCTTCATCGCCACGGCGTTGTTTTTTTACAAGAACGGACATATCAATGAAGCCTGGTTGCTGTTCGATAACCCCTTCGCCACTAAAACGCTCGACCACTAAATGAGATGTACCCTCTTTAACAAGAATATTTTTATTTTGAAAAAACATGACAATACCCCTCTCCCGAAAGCACATAATCTCTCTTCATCATAGTTAAGAAAGATTATTATTGTCAATTAAAAACTACCCGATGTAAAGTTAATTTGGGAGCTGTTCTACTCTGAAGGGCACCATTCCCATTTGGATCTTTTGCCGCACTTTAGCTATATTACCTAAAAACTTTCACCCGTTCTTCAATCGGTAAGAAACTTTTTTCAACCGGATTCTCGGCAGCAATTCCAAATGGCATTTGAGCAATCAGCCGCCATTTTATTGGAATGTCCCATTTCTCTTTCATTTTTTCATCAACAATCGGATTATAATGTTGAATCGATGCCGCTAACCCTTCTTGCTCTAATGCTGTCCAGACAGCCACTTGTTGCATCCCAGATGATTGCTCAGACCAAGCAGTAAATTTTCCTTTAAATTTCGGTTTTTCTTTTTCATAGGCATTTGTTATTTCTTCATCATCAAAAAAGAGCACCGTGCCATAACCTGATTGAAATCCATTTAATTTCTTTTCTGTTAGTTCAAATTGCTCTCGCGAAACATTTGATTTTAATATATCTTTAGTCATTTGCCAAAATGTATCATGCTGTTCCCCAAATAAAATGGCGACCGTGCTGCTTTGAGAGTTAAAAGCGGTGGGCGAATGCTTAACAACTCTTGAAACTACCTCAATAATTCTTTCGTCCGAAATCGGAGAATCCTTTTCAACAACTCGAACGGTCCGTCTTTGCTCTACGGCCTTTAAAAATAGTTCACTCATGCGTACTACCCCTTTCACTATTACATTGTTCATAACCATAATTTATCGCATCGTTTTCTGTCAAGATAAAAGCGGACATGAAAAAAAGAGTCGAACCTACAAAGTCTATTTGACTTAATAAGTACAACTCCTTTCTGATTTATTTGACTAGAAAATGATAGCCTCCGAGTAATAAGACGGCTAAAGCAAAGAGGATGTACGGTGTTTTATGGAGAAGAAAATATTTGAATCCTTTTTTAGGGGCTCTCGTTTTTTGAGCGTGTTCCTTTTTGATTTCAGTTAAGCTTTCTTGTTCAAGTAAGACAGTGTCCTCTTGTTCCTCTCTCAATCCACTCACCTCGAGTCCATCCGATATTTCTTTTATTATAACGAAAATTTTTAGACTTTAAAAACAAATTTTTACAAATCATCTATCTCATCAAAACCTCACTTATCAATCCGGACCTTCTGCAGTCTTAAGGCATTTAATACAACCGAGACAGAGCTAAAAGCCATCGCTGCGCCTGCTAACCAAGGAGCTAGTAAACCAAAAGCGGCAATTGGAATCCCGACAAAATTATAAATAAAAGCAAAGAATAAATTTTGTTTAATATTTCGCATCGTTATATGACTAATGGCAAGGGCATCCGCTACTCCATGTAAATCACCTTTCATTAAAGCGATGTCCGCTGCCTCAATTGCAATGTCTGTTCCAGTCCCAATCGCTATTCCAACATCCGCCACGACTAAAGCAGGGGCATCATTAATTCCGTCACCCACCATAGCCACCTTTTGACCTTGTTGTTGTAACTTTTGAATGACCTCGCTTTTCTGTTCTGGCAAAACCTCGGCAATCACTTGGTCAATTCCTACTTGTTTAGCGATCATTTTAGCTGTTCTTTCATTGTCGCCCGTCAACATAAGGACATTTATTCCTCGTTTACGTAAACGACTAATGGCTCCTTTAGAACCTGGCTTTATAATATCGGCAACAGCCATTAGGCCAATTAACCGGCGATTGCTCGCTAATAAAATAACTGATTTCCCTTGCGCTTCTAACTCTGTTAACTTCGGCTCTGCTTTTTCTCTATTAATCCCTTCCCTATCAAAAAAGTGCCGAGTTCCTATTAAAATTTCCTTGCCTCCAAAATTTGCTCTAACCCCACCACCTGGTACAGCTTCAAAAAAGTCAGGTTCTTCGATAAGAAGATTTTGGGCTTTGGCGGCCGTGACAATCGCCTTTGCTAACGGATGTTCAGAATTTTTTTCCGCTGCTGCTGCTATTTTTAATAACTGATTTCGTGGGTAGTGATTAAAAACGATCACATCCGTTAAAGTTGGTTCCCCTTTTGTGATCGTTCCCGTCTTGTCCAAGACGACCGTATCAATCGATTGTGTATTTTCTAAATGCTCTCCACCTTTAAATAAAAGCCCAAACTCCGCGGCCCGTCCCGAACCAGCCATAATTGATGTCGGGGTTGCTAGTCCTAATGCACAAGGGCAAGCGATCACTAAAATCGAAATCGTGGGGATAAGAGCAGAAGCTAGCTCGCCAGGCATCACGTAAAAGTACCAAACGGTAAAAACGAGGAGTGCTATCACAATGACAATTGGGACAAAAATTCCAGCAACCCGATCCGCTACTCTTTGAATGTTTGCTTTTGAACCTTGTGCTTCCTCTACCACTTTTACAATTTGAGCTAAGGCAGAATCTTCGCCAATTCTTATCGCTCTAACTTTGATCGCCCCATTGATATTAATAGTAGCTCCGATGACAGGATCTCCGACTTTTTTTTCAACTGGTAAACTTTCACCAGTAATGACCGATTCATCAACAACCGTGCTCCCAGATTCAATCGTCCCATCCACAGGTATTTTTTCTCCAGGACGTATTCGGACGAGATCATTTTGGACCACTTCTTCTAATTTAACAAGTTGTTCTTGACCATTTCGGATAACAAGGGCATTTTTTGCTTGTAAACGTAATAGCTGCTTAATCGCTTGACTCGTTCGACCTTTTGCTTTTAATTCAAAAAGCTTCCCAAGCATCACTAACGTAATAATGACTGCACTTGCTTCAAAATATAGTTCGACCATCCCTACATGTCCATTTATTCTTGCTTCAAACATGAGATAAACACTATACAAATAAGCCGCACTCGTCCCTAGTGCAACAAGAACATCCATATTGGCACTTTTATTCCTTAATGCATGATACGCCCCGACATAGAATGGAGCTCCTACGATAAATTGGACAGGAGTTGCTAACATAAACTGGACAAAGGGATCAGTAAAAACTTGTGGAATGTACAAAATGGACAAGAAATGAAAGTGAGTAACCATTGTCCAAAACAAAGGAAGAGTTAAAACAAGCGAAAACCAAAATAACCTCATTTGATTTTTATAGGCTTTTAACTTTAATCCCTCTTTTTCCTTTTCTTCCTCTTCATTAAGTGCATGATAGCCTAACTTTGCGATGACTTCAGCAAAACGTTGACTCCCCACGACTTTGGGGTTATACGTGACTGTTGATCTTTCTAAAGCGTAATTCACATTTGCTGAAAATACCCCTTCGATTCGAGAAAGACCCTTTTCAATTCGAATCGCACATGCTGCACAAGTCATCCCTTCAATCTGAAGAGTCATCTCCTTTTGTTCAGACAAACACTACACCCCCGTAACTACACAATGAGGCCCCTTTGTATGTATAAACAAAGAGGCCTCATCGATTTATTTTACGTCATATCCTTGCTCTTCAATTGTTTCGGTAATTTGAGCCAACGTTACTTTATCAGCATCAAACTGTACTTCCACTTTTCCATTCGATAAATCGACACTCACTTGGGAAACACCGCTTAATTCTCCAACATTGCTTTCCACCGCTTTTACACAGTGACCACATGACATTCCTTCAACATTCAATACTTCTTTCATCTTGTACTCCTCCTATGTCTCTTTAATGTTTATTCAGACTTCTAAAAAAAATTCCTTTACTTTTTAACGAATCATTCTTTTTACGACTGTCATTAACTCATCAATCGCTTCTTCACCATTGCATTCTTGAATTGCTTTTGATACACAATGATGGGTATGATCTTCTGTCAAAGCAACAGAGACTTTATTTAGAGCCGCTTGCACCGCTGCAATTTGATTCAAAATATCGACACAATAACGGTCCGATTCGACCATACTATGAATGCCTCGAACTTGCCCTTCAATACGCTTAAGTCGATTTAGCAATTGTTGCTTATTTGGCTGTACCGTCTTCTTTGCAGAGTGTTCGCTCATAGCCCCACCTCGTTTCTTTTATACATATACCCCGTATACCTACAATAACATATTTTAATATGATGTCAAGATTGCCAAATCACCACAAACGACTCTTTTAATAACCTTAAAAACACCTGTTAGTTAAAATATATTGTTTCAACTCTTGAAACTTCTTTAACATGTGGCTGACGAAACTTTGCATTTTATTTCTTTATTAAATAAGGTAGTTGCCACTGTTGATGCATAGCCTATTCGAGCTGTAAGTGGGGGTTTTCATCATTTTCATTACCTATCCCCGTTTTTTCGTACCGTAATTCGGCGACTCCTCAAGTTTCATTACCTATCCCTATTTATTCGCACCGTAATTCGGCAAATCCTCAAGTTTCATTACCTATCACCTTTTATTCGTACCGTAATCGAACACACCGCTCGTTTTCATTACGAATCGCCACAGTTTAGATGTACTGTTTAACCGGTAGGGATGTTTTTCAATGTCCTCTTCGCTCTTTCTATGTGGGTCTCATCAGCCATTCTATTACCGGATCCAATTGAGGCAAAACCAATTGCGAGCTCTTCCTTTATTTTACTTGCTTAAAGGGATTATAATAAAAGAAGGAAATGAACCATACAATAAGGGGGTATCATAAATGACAAAAGCACTCATTAATATCGATTATACAAATGACTTTGTCCTAACAGATGGAGCTCTTACTTGTGGAGAACCTGGTCAAGCCATTGAAAATGCCATTACTGAAATAACCAAAACATTTATTGAGCAAGGTGATTTCACTATCTTTGCTATTGATTGCCATCAAGAAGACGACCCATTCCATCCAGAATCTAAACTTTTTCCTGCTCATAATATTAAAGGGACAGAAGGACGATCTTTATATGGAAAATTAGCAAAGGTATATGAGCAGTTTCAACAATTGCCTCATGTTAAATGGATAGACAAAACAAGGTACTCGGCTTTCGCTGGGACAAACATAGAAATTTTATTACGTGAAAGAGGCGTCAAAGAGGTTCATTTAGTTGGCGTTTGTACTGATATTTGCGTTCTTCATACAGCTGTCGATGCTTATAATAAAGGGTTTGAAGTCGTTATTTATGAAAAAGCTGTTGCTAGTTTCGATGGACAAGGTCACGAATGGGCCTTGCGTCATTTCGAGAATAGTTTAGGAGCAAAGGTGATTAAGCGGTAAGCTTCTAAATGGTTTAAACAAATGGAGGTTCCAGAATGAAAAAGCAATATTTAGATGATAGTTTAGCTTTACACACTGATTTATACCAAATTAATATGGCCGAAACCTATTGGGAAGACAATGTTCATGAAAGGAAAGCAGTCTTTGAACTTTTTTTCCGTAAGCTTCCTTTCGGTAATGGTTATGCCGTTTTTGCTGGTTTGGAAAGAGTTATTGATTTCCTGCAAAACTTTCACTTCAGCGAGTCTGATATTAACTACTTACGTGATGATTGTGGGTATAAAGAAGATTTTCTCGATTATTTAAAAACTGTTCGATTCACTGGTACAGTTCGTTCAATGAAAGAAGGCGAAATCGTCTTTGGCAATGAGCCTTTAATTCGAATTGAAGCCCCTTTAGTAGAAGCTCAACTCATTGAAACAGCGATTTTAAATATCGTGAATTACCAAACATTGATTGCCACAAAAGCAGCTCGTATTAAACATGTTCTTGGTGATGCAACCGCGATGGAGTTCGGTACAAGACGAGCTCAAGAAATGGATGCCGCTATTTGGGGAACTCGTGCTGCGATTATTGGAGGATTTGATGCGACTTCAAATGTTCGGGCCGGGAAAATGTTTAACATTCCTATAGCTGGAACACACGCTCACTCGATGATCCAAGCGTATCGTGATGAATATACAGCCTTCCATAAGTATGCTCGTCGTCATAAAGACTGTGTCTTTTTGGTCGATACATATAATACCTTAAAATCAGGCGTACCGAATGCGATAAAAGTAGCCAATGAACTTGGTGATAAAATTAACTTCAAAGGAGTTCGACTCGATAGTGGAGATTTAGCCTTCCTTTCTAAAAAAGTAAGGAAAATGTTAGATGAAGCCGGATATCCAAACACGAAAATCGTCGCTTCAAATGACTTAGACGAATCAACAATTATGAACCTCAAACAACAAGGAGCTCAAATTGACATTTGGGGCATTGGTACAAAGTTAATTACGGCCTACGATCAGCCAGCCTTAGGTGCTGTGTATAAACTCGTCTCAATAGAAGATGAAAATGAAACGATGCTAGATACGATCAAAATAAGTGGAAACCCAGAAAAGGTAACAACACCAGGGCTAAAAAGAGTGTATCGAATTATAAACCGTTATACGAAAAAGTCCGAGGGCGACTATATTACCCTTGAACATGAAGATCCTCAAAATGAGGAAGTCCTGCATATGTTCCATCCAGTTCATACGTTTATCAGCAAATATGTACGCCATTTTGATGCGGTCGATTTACATGAGATTATTTTTAAAGACGGAAAGTTCGTTTATGAATTGCCATCACTACAAAAAATACGCAGTTATACAGAAAGCCAATTGCACTTACTGTGGGATGAGTATAAACGCACCCTTCACCCTGAAGAGTATCCCGTCGATTTAAGTGAAGCCTGTTATCAAAATAAAATCGACAACATCAAACTCGTCAAAGAAAAAGTCGAAACATTCATCCAAGAACACAGTGATTAAAAAGCGGAGGGCAGCGTTTAGGAACGAGGAAAAATCGACGAGGTCATTAATCTGACGAAGCATGTTGTCTTTTGGCACGACCAAATCATAAATCGCCATGTACGGACTTAAATGAAACGTTTCTTGATTTGAAATTATGTAACTCGTAATAAGCTCAGAGCGACTTAACTCTGAGCTTATTGTAAATTATTGCTTAATATGAATTTTTTAATACTCTTAATGAATCTAAAATGAACGGCGCTCGAATCGGTGCCTTCTACGGCAGCAGCTTCTAAATGGAGGTAAAACATTTGGCGGAAATCTGCCGTCTTTTCCACGCGGACCGCGTGGGCCAGTCGGACCGGTTACCCCTTGCACCATTTGAAAAGGCAAACCAATTTTTGTCACGAAAACATCGTCACTACCCGCATTAAATGTTTGCTGAGCCATCGGAGTTGTCGGGAAATCAATTGAATTTGTTGCCCCAGTCACATAAGCACTCCCAAATTGATCGACGGCAATTCCCCACCCAGTTTCATCAGCACTTCCCCCTAAAAACGTCGAATACACAAGGGCATTTCCAATCGAATTGATAATTGTTACAAATACATCATTTGAAGCTGTTAAGTTATTCTGAAAGGCTCCAGCGGTCGTTGGGAAATTCGGTGATGTGGTATTCCCGGTCACATAGGCATTCCCTCCTTGATCGATCGCAATTCCACGCCCTAGATCAGCATCACTCCCACCTAAATACGTCGAATACACTAAGTCCGTTCCACTCGGATTGAGCTTCGTTATATACACATCAATACTTCCGTTGAAACTTTGATCATATGCCCCGCTTGTCGTTGGGAAATTGGCCGATTCTGTATACCCCGTCACATACGCATTTCCACCCTGATCGATGGCAATTCCAATTCCCCAGTCATCTCCTGTGCCCCCTAAATACGTCGAATACACTAAGTCCGTTCCACTCGGATTCAGTTTGCTGATAAACACATCCAAATTTCCGTTATAGCTTTGATCATATGCCCCGGCGGTCGTTGGGAAATCCGCTGATGTTGTATATCCAACTACATATGCATTTCCATCCTCATCGACCTTAATTCCCTGACCTTCATCAAAACTACTTCCTCCTAAATACGTTGAATACACCAATCCCGTCCCATTCGGATTCAATTTGCTTATAAATGCATCGCCAATTCCGTTATAACTTGGATCAAACGCTCCTGTGGTCGTCGGAAAATCCGGTGATGTTGTATATCCAACTACATACGCATTTCCTCCTTCATCCAGTGCGATTTCATATCCTTCATCAGTATCATTCCCTCCTAAATACGTCGAATAGACCAATCCCGTCCCGCTCGGATTCAGTTTGCTAATAAATGCATCCGAAAATCCTCCATTATAACTTTCACTGAATGCTCCACTTGTCGTCGGAAAATCTGTCGAAGCTGTAATCCCAGTCACATACGCATTTCCTTCCTGATCGACCGTGATTCCATTTCCAATGTCAAAACTACTTCCCCTAAATACGTCGAATACACTAATCCCTTTCCGCTTGGATTGAGTTTGCTTATAAACACATCAATAATCCCGTTAAAACTCTCATCATATGCTCCAGCGGTCGTCGGAAAATTTGTCGAAAAAGTATAGCCGGTCACATACGCATTTCCATCGTCATCCACGGCAATTTCATATCCGATATCACTATCTCCTCCCCCCAAATACGTCGAATACACCAATATCGGATCAATAATCAACGAATAACTCGCTTCATACTCCCCGACTTCAAAACAAACTTCCTCCCCGTCTAACCGATATGCCCCCTCAACCTCACACTTCTTTCCATCAATCATCTGATAACAAATCGGCTTCTCATCAACTAAAGTTCCGTACGGCGTGTGAAGGAATAAATCTCCTTCCTCATTTAACGTAAGCGCATCCGCTCCTTGATAAACCAAACAAATGTCCTCAACAGAAGCTCCTGGTTTTAAAACCAGATCATATTTAAACCGACCGTTTTTCCCGTAAAAAATGAGATCAATGCCTGGGCACACGTCATAATAGGCTATTTCCTCATAAGTCGCGATGTTTATTTTCCACTTATTTTGATCGTTTCCGCAAAAGAAATTCACCGTTCCTGCTTGTTTCTTTCTTGCTTCGATTTTCATTGTTGCTTGTGGGTTCTTAAATTGGAGAATGAGTGTGACTCCTTTTGTTTTCCTTTCGTCAAGATCGGTTTCTTCTTGATCGCTTTGATATAAATGAATCCAGACTTCCTTTTCTTTAAATAAAACCTCAAAACCGCTTTGTTTCGCTTCATACATTACCGTTGAATCCTTTTCTTTGATTGATTGATAAAAGCTAAATGGTAATTGTCCAAATGTTTGTCTTGCATGGCTTTCTACTATGTGCTCATCGCTCGCTTTCAATCATTTCCACCCTTTCCTAACATTCGATAATGCTAGTTTATGATGATTTGTATGAGCGAGTGTCAGAACTTGGGCAAGTGAAATTAGCGTTATGGTTATATTTTTATACAGAAAAAACAGAGCCGACTAGCACTCTGTTTTTCTATCTATTACTGATGAAAATTTGTTCCATCGGTCGTTGCTTTAATCACTTCCGCTCGGATCAAATAGTTTCCGAAATACTCTTCTTTATTCCGTTCCTTTGTATAGTGTGGGAGGAGTTCTTTTAAAATCGTTAAAATTTCGGCTTCTCCGATGTTTTCGCGGTACATTTTGCTTAAACGGCTGCCGTAATCACTTTTTCAGCAACGTCAAAATTTGAGAAGTCTTTTTTTGCACCGTAATCCGCCCAATTCACAAGTTTCATTACCTATTACCCTTTTTTCGCTCCTTAATTTCCTACTCTCTTACTTTTCATTACTTATTCCCTTTTATTCGCACCTTAATTTCAGCTTCTTCCCCTTTTCATTACTTATTCCCCTTTATTCGCACCCTAA
>NZ_ALPT02000062.1 GCF_000292245.2 Alkalihalobacillus alcalophilus ATCC 27647 = CGMCC 1.3604
CTTGTTTTTAGCACTTAACGCACGTCTTGAAAGTTTTCGTTGCTCACGTTTTAGTCTCTTGTCCATTTTGCATGTGAACTTATTGTTGTCAATCTTACGACCATCAGAAAGAACCGCAAAGTCCGTGATGCCTAAATCTACACCGATAGATGAATCCGTTTTTTTCAAGGGCTGTACGTCTGTTTCGACTAGAATGGATACAAAGAACTTTCCGCTTGGATTTCGTCTGACTGTAGCGCTCAGAATACGTCCTTCAACCTCACGACTTTTGGCCAAGCGAACAAGACCCAGTTTCGGCAATTTAATTTTGTTGTTTACTATGGCCATGTTGCTATTTGTTTCTTTCGTGGTGTAGGATTGTACCTGATTCTTTTTAGACTTGAAGCGAGGTGCTTTATTTTGTTTCTTGAAGAATCGAGTATAGGAATCAGCAAGGTTTTTCAGGGAGGATTGAAGGGCAATGCTGTCCACTTCTTTTAGCCATACGAATTCCTTTTTTAGTTGCGTTAATTCAGCCGAACAAGAAGAATACGTTAACCCTTTGCCTGTTTCTTGGTAGGTATCGTTCCATTGTCCTAAAAAGCGATTGAATACAAAACGAGAACAGCCGATGGTTTTAGCAATCAGGGTTTCTTGTTCTTTGCTTGGATAGAGACGGAATTTGTATGCTTTGTTGATGAGCATTGTTTTCACCTCAGATAGGAATATATGTTCTTATTATACCCTAACAAGAATCTCTTTGGCTACCGCCAACCGCCATTCATCTACCCCTTATCGTTGGGCTTCTCCCTTCACACGATTGAAGAGGGAGTCTTCTGTCGGGAAATGATAAAAAACAGCCAATGAAAAGTTTTAAAACCTTCCATCAGCTGTTTTAACCTGTTATCCTTAGCAGAGTTTCATTTACGCTTTTTTCAAACTATTATTCAATTGTTTAATGATAAATACTGTTATCGTGAAAATCACACATACTAACAATAATGAAATCCACATATTTCCTGTAAACCCAAGAATAATAAACCCTACAAAAGCAATCACAGCTGAAGTTACTGCGTATGGCAATTGTGTAATAACATGGTCAATATGATGACTACCAGCACCAGCCGACGATAAAATTGTCGTATCTGAGATTGGTGAAGTATGGTCACCAAAAATGGCCCCTGCTAAAACAGCCGCTAACATCGGTAGCATTAGTGTTACATCAACCGCCGCTGCCATGTCTCCTGCAATTGGTAAAAGCAAACCGAATGTCCCCCATGAAGTACCTGTTGATAAAGCTGTAAAACCAGCAATTAAGAAAATAATCGCAGGTAATAACATTGGAGGAATCGTTCCATCCACTAACTCAGCTAAGAATAAACCTGTTCCAATATCACTAATAATCTCAATTATAATCCAAGCTAAAATTAAAATAAAAATCGCCGGAAGCATTGATTTAATACCAGCCCATAACGTTTGGAACATATTCGGATTATCGGGTTTAATCAAATTCGTGATAAGAGCAACGCCAAGACCAATCACTCCACCAATCACTAAAGAACCAGCAATATCGGCCTCTCCAAAAATAGCAATTAATGATGCAGATTGAGCCTCTCCGTATCCAGTGAATACCATAGCGGCAACTGTACCGACAACTAAACCAAGAATAGGTAAAATTAAATCATAAACTTTTCCATGACTATGGCTTTCAATTTCTCCATCTGTTCCAGGAAGATCACCTGATTTTGGATCTGTTAATTGTCCCGTTGTTATCGCGAGTTCTTCGTGTCTTCTCATTGGACCAAAATCAATTTTAAACAGAGCAACAGCAACCATAAAAGCAATCGCAATGAGAGCATAGTAGTTCATTGGAATAATTAACATAAACGCTTCAAACGCTTGATATTGAGATAATCCATGCGCGGTTAAAATTCCACCAATTATCGAAATAATATAAGCACCCCAGCTCGAAATTGGGGCAATTACACACATTGGAGCTGCTGTTGAATCGACTAAATAAGCTAGCTTTGCTCGTGATACTCGGTGCTTATCCGAAATGGGACGACTAATATTTCCCACTGTTAAACTATTAAAATAATCATCGATAAAAATAATAAAGCCTAAAAAGATCGTAAACATTTGAGCACCGACACGTGTTTTTATCCGTTTCATCGCCCACTCTGCAAAAGCAATGCTGCCACCAGATTTTGTAATTAAAGCAGCCATCATTCCTAATAGCAGTAAGAATAAAATAATATAAAATTCCCAATCATTGATGCCACCATCAACATAAAAAATTCCTGTAAAAATACCAACGACTTGCATCAACCCGTCGATAGGATTAAAGCCATTTAACATTAAAGCTCCAACCACAATACTAACTCCAAGTGATATTAATACCTTCCTTGTTAATAACACTAGCACCAGTGCTAACACAGGTGGTATTAATGAATACCATGTACCTACAACTTCCAAGATACATCCTCCTCTACTCCGCTCTTCTTTTTAAAGAGCTTATCTTTTTTGTGTGCTGAAGAAGAATTATCCCAATAAAAAAAAGGCCATAACGGAAACCCATTATGCCTTTTGATCGCAAGGTTTTCCCCATCTTCAGTAGTAGTTCTCCACAGTCTTTCAACTGTGACAGTCCTGCATTTATTTAATACAGTCCCAGCTTATAGAAACTTGACTTTTTCTATAAACTTCGGCGAACTTGCCTTTCTCCTTTAGTCAACGTTGTCATCCTCATAAAGGGTACTATTCGTATTCGCGCCTCTACCTCACCGTGTTGATGAGGTAATACTATTATTATTATCGTAATATATTATATCGAACTCTTTCTTTAGAATCAATGGTTTTTTAGTCAAAAAGGTCTAGCTTTGATTAAAAATAAATGTCAGCTTATCCTCTTTTTTGATAGGTTAAAAAGGTATGTTGATATTTATTTTCCTGATCCGTTGTACCTTCTTGTTGAGCAATAAGTTCCCAATTCGTCCAATCCCATTTCGGAAAAAAGGTGTCTCCAACAAACGACTCATTAATTTTCGTCACATATATTTTCTCTACCTCTCCACGGAACAAATCATAAAGTCCTGCTCCACCAATGACAAAGGCCTCGTTTTCTCCCGCAATCGCTTTTAATACCTCTTCTTTTGAATGAACAACTTCACAGCCTGGAGCTTGATACGCTTCGTCTGTCGTTAATACGATATTGCGACGTTTCGGTAACGCACGGCCAAGCGATTCATATGTCTTTCTCCCCATCACAACCGTTGAACCTGATGTTACCTTTTTAAAATACTTAAGGTCATTTGGCAAATGCCACGGCATATCATTGTCTTTTCCAATGACACCATCTTCTGCCATCGCAAAAATATAGGAAATCATACAGACACCTCACCTTTAATATGCGGATGTGGATCATAATCGACAAGTTCAAAATCATCAATTGTGAAGTCAAAAATTGATTTAACATTTGGATTGATTTTCATTGTTGGAAGGGTATGTGGCTCTCTTGTTAGTTGTAATTTAACTTGCTCATAATGATTCGAATAAATATGAGCATCACCAAAAGTATGAACAAATTCACCTGGCTCTAAGTCAGTCACTTGAGCAATCATCATCGTCAAAAGGGCATAAGAAGCAATATTAAAAGGAACGCCTAAGAAAATATCCGCACTTCTTTGATACAATTGACAAGAAAGCTTACCATCATTGACGTAAAATTGGAACAAACAATGACAAGGTGCTAAAGCCATATCATCAATCTCCGCGACATTCCAAGCATTTACGATTAAGCGACGTGAATTTGGGTTCGTTTTAATTTGTTCAATTAATTCGCTAATTTGATCAATCGTTTTGCCATTAGCCCCTTGCCATGAGCGCCATTGTTTTCCATATACCGGACCAAGATCTCCGTTTTCATCAGCCCACTCATTCCAAATTCGTACTTTATTCTCAGTTAAATAAGCAATATTTGTATCACCTTTTAAAAACCATAAAAGCTCATGAATAATCGAGCGTAAATGTAATTTTTTCGTCGTTACAACCGGAAATCCATCGGCCAAATTAAAACGCATTTGATAACCAAAAACACTTTTAGTTCCTGTGCCTGTTCGATCACCTTTTTCTGTTCCGTTCTCAAGTACATGTTGACATAAAGATAAATATTGTTGCAATTTGCTCATCTCCTACTTTATAACTTAACTTTGCTCTTCAAAAGCATCCGTTCCAATAATCGTGATATTTAGATGTTTCATTAAATCTATAAAATAAGGCACCTCTAGTTTTACCCCATCCTCATATAGAACTTTAATGATTGGATGAGTACTCATTTCACGATTTTGTTGAAATACAACCCCTTTTCGATTATCACTTAAGGTAACCATTAAACCGATTGGATACACAGCAATTGTTTTCCGAAAAGCTGTGACTAAGCTCAAATCAAATAAGGTTGAAGCACCAGAATATAAAAGCTCTAATGCCTCATGAGGAAGCATAGGCTTTTTTCGATACACTCGATTTGTCGTGACAGCATCAAACACATCGGCAATCGCAATAATTTTCGCATAAGGGTGGATTTCATCTTCTTTCAGACCCTGTGGATAACCTGTCCCATTTAAGCGTTCATGATGTTGATGCGCACATTTTGCTACTTGAAGAGGAATATGTTTGGTTTGCCTTAATAAGTCATAGCCTATTTTACTATGAGTTTTTACAATTTCAAACTCTTCTTTTGTTAGCTTGCCCGGCTTTTCTAATATTTCTAAAGGCGTCGACATTTTCCCAATATCATGTAATAATGCCCCGAGTCCTACCTCTAACAATTGACGTTCGGAGTAATTTAACTCTACTGCTAGTCCAATGGAATAAACCGTAACATTAAATGAATGCGTAAAAATATAATGATCGTGGGATGTTGCACTTAGAAGCAATGTTAATGCATTTGGTTTACTTTTTATATCCCCAATTAACAATCGAACAGCATCTTCAAATTCAAGGTTTAATTGGAAAGAGGAAAAATGATTCGCATTCTTTTTCCACTCATTGGCTAAATCAATAAAATCTTTTTTTAGCTGATTAATTGTATATTCTCTTGTTTCAGTAGAAATCACTTGTTCAATCTCAGGAAGTTGAATCTGATCATCTTGGATGTAAATAAACGAAACACCGATACCCTTAAGGCGCCCGATTAATTTTTCAGTTAAACGTGCCCCTTTATTTAAAAGAATCGTACCTTCCTCACTTTTTATCGCTCTGGCTAACTGCTGCCCTGGTTTCGCCACCATCACTGCTATTAGTCTCATAGAACGTCCCCTCTTCTATATGTAGAACAGCTTTTTCTTTTATCTTCCCATGAATAAAAAACTTGCGCAAGCCTGTTTTCGACAATTGGAAACGATCTTATGAAAAAAAAGTCACATTCTGTCTTCCAAAAAAAATCATAAAAAAACGGACTGCCCATCAAAGTCTTCATCACTTTTGAGACAATCCATTTTGCAAAATTAGTATTTCATTTTTAAGAGAGCATCTTTACCCTTCATTCCTACATTAATGCCGAGCTCCTCCGCCTCTAATGTAACCGATTCGAGTGGTGCTTCTAACAGTTGCTCAATCGTTCTAACACCAACGGCTCTTGCTGCGACAATTTTTCTATCTTTTAGTTTCTCATTTAATAATGCCACATCTAAAGCTCCACACATTATATAGCCGATTTCATTCGTAATCGCCATAAAATTAGTTTTCGGCAGTTTTAATGTAATCGCAAGAAAAGTTTCCCCTTCGACTGTAATTGGATTCATTTCAAGCATCGTTCATCCCTCCATCCTCATGTACAATCACTCTTTCAATACTACTTTATGAGGATCAATAGATGACCGTGAATAAGTTTATGCCCATTCTTGCCCAAGCTCCCAAGCTAAAATATCACGTAAAAATTCTGGCATAAAATACTCTTTATTCGGTGCTTGAAAAATATCAGGAAAAAGGTGACCAAATGTATACATATCTAATGTTGCTAATCGATACGTCTCTTTCAACTGAAGGGGTTCCCCTAATACCTCAATCCCACTAACTTGTTCATTTTCTGATAAAAAAATGTCAATTCCAGTAAAAATCATTCTTCCTAAAATCTTGCCCCTAAATCCAAACCCTTTTAATTCCAAATAGCGAATCTCGTTTGTAAAGGCTCGTTCAATGGTTGCCTTTAATTGTGCTCCGGTTAATTCAACAACACAAGGATTAATTGGATGTGGACAGATTCTATGGATATCCCCTTTCGTAATTTCTCCTTGTCGAATCGATTCAAGTAGCACACCAGCGTTTAACATCGCGATCTCTTCTTTACACCATTTCGCCAATGCATCACAAAGCATTTGAATCACTTCGGTGTTGTCTTGCCATGAAACCATTAAATCATGTGGAACCGTGGCAACACGTTGATTTAATTTACAAAAGGCGTCTGCTTCTAACTGCTCAATCAATACCCGTGTTTCTTGAGAAGGTTCACAATCAATAGCAGCTACCATCTTTTCCTCAACTGAGCAAATCTTTCTCTTCTCTAGATCATACTCCAATTCAAGTTGACCAAAATAATGGCCATGCTTGCCAGCTTGAGTGATCAAAGTTCCCGAAACCCATTTCCCGTTCGCTAAAACATGATGGGTATGAGAACCAAAAATGAAATCAATCCCATCTATTTTTGCTGCAACCTCTTCATCTTTAAATAGCCCTAAATGAGACAATAAGATGATAATATCGGTTTCTTTTTTAATTGCTGAACGATTTCTTTTAATGGTTCAAGAGAGTCTTCATTTTTCCAACCAAGTTGAGAATAGAGGCCAGTAAAAGCCGCTGTCCATCCTATTAGACCAATTCGAATTCCACTTTCTAACGTGTGAATCGCATATGGTTGTGCCCATTTAGGATGACTGCCATCCTTCTCAAATAAATTCCCAACTAACACCGGAAAGGTTGCCTGTTCATAAAGCCTGTCCAGTTGGGGCTTTGAAAATGTCACTCCTTCATTATTTCCGATCGTCGCATAATCAATTTTCGCGTGATTAAGCAATTCAACATTGCCTTTTCCTTCGGTTGCTTCTGTAATAAGCTGACTGCGGTCGGCATGATCACCTAAGTCTAAAAATAAAGTAGACTCATCACGATGTTGGTTTACATACCCGACAATATGAGGCCAATTTGTAAAACAACTATGTAAATCATTCACATGAAAAATCGTTAGTTTCTCTGTAGTCAAGGGATCCTCCCTCCTTTCACTCCCCATCCAAAAAAGAGGTTAAAATAAACCCATCTGTCTCGGGGCCAGTCCATGGTAGGTGATGTCTAGCTTTTTAATTAATTGCTTTGCATTGTCTGCTGCATCTCCACCAGAATTATTATTAAAGATAATATATAAATTTTTACTTTGTTTTTGAAAATTGACTAATGATTGGGCCCACTCTGTTAACTCCTCATCATTATAACGATACAAATAACGAACATCACGCCAGCGTCCGTTTCCAGGATCATTCCACCCATGAACATTTCGGCCATGAAATCTGAATAACGTCTTATTGTCATCCGTCGCCTCTAAGACAGTTGGGATAGAACCGGCTCCAGCTTGAGGCTCATCACAAATACTATGTATCCAACCTTCTTCTCGCATAAACTGCAATGTTCGCTCACGATAGCTGCCAGAAAACCATGATTGATGACGAAACTCTAACGCGACAGGTAAGCCATTTAATTGCTCTTTTATATATCTCACCCATAGAACATGGTCTTTTTTACAATCAAACCAAGGTGGAAATTGACATAACACCATCGCTAATTTATTTGCTTCCACCATTGGCATAAGAGACTCCCGAAATGCCAAAAACATTTCTTTCTTTGTTTCAAAAGGAGCAATCCCTTTTTGATGACCTGTCATTCCTTGAAATGTCTTAACAACAAATTGAAAATTGCTCGGAGTTTCCCGCACCCATTTTTCCATATTTTTCAAAGGCTGAACAGCGTAAAAGGATGCATCTAGTTCAACAAGTGGGAAAAATCCCGCATAGGTTTCTAATTTAGAAGCCGTGCTACTTAAGCCCTGATACAAGCTATTATGATCCCCCCATCCAGCTAATCCAATATAAATCAATGCTCTTTTCACCTCAATCTATGTACAAAGCCGACATACTTAAAACCTTCACAGAAACTTCTTCTTTCAATATATCAAATTTTGCAGCGATAACCTATAAAAATGCAATATGACTCACCTAGGCATGCTAGTCTCTGTTAGTTTGTACTTAAAAGGTCACCAATGTCCGTACAAAAAAAGCAGTGTGCTTTTCTGAGAAAAACCGACTGCTTCGTTACCTCCCACTCTATAAATACAACCCCTATTTTTTTGTATGACACCATTCAAACATAAACCGCAACACAACTTTTGTATAATCGACTAATTGCTGAATCGAAACTTGTTCATTAATCGAATGGGCATGCTTGAGCTCTCCTGGACCATAAATGGCAGCTGGGATTCCTGCATCACCAAACCAGCCCCCATCTGTAACAGTTGGGGATACACCTATCACTGGTTGTTCATACAAAGTAGATTCATGACATCCACTCAATGTCTTAACTGCTTGATGCTCCGGATCAACCTCCAATGATGGAAAAATTTCACCACGGTCAACAATCATTGAAGAGCCGCCCCACTCAAACGTCGGAGGATTTTCTCTTAACCATGGATCCGCCTTCGCGACAAGTTGAATATGTTCTTCAATTTCTTTGGCTACTTGTTCATGCGTTTCATTCGGATAAAAATGGACCGTAATCCATAGGCGACATTCATCCGCAATAAAAGCGGCATGCCTTCCTCCTTCAATCACAGCAGGATTAATTGTATTCGTACCAGGATCATAACCTGGATAACTTTTCATTACAGACCAATGTCTCTCTAAATCCTGCAAGCCTTGAATGACCTTCATCATCTTTTCAATTGCACTTGCACCAAATAATTGTCCACCCGCATGAATCATATTTTTCCTCGTTGCATCATGATGGGTTTGTTTGCTTTTAACAGTTATCCAACCCGTGATGACACCACCTTGTCCTTGAATTTGCAAATTACTCGTATCAACAACTAAAGCAAAATCAGCTTTATACCCTCGCTTGCAGCATTCTAAAGTGCCTGCTTCTCCGACCTCTTCTCCGATGACAGACTGAAATATGAGGTCACCAGGTAGATCAATTCCCGCTTCATGCATCAGTTGAATGGCAAACAAAGCCCCAGCCATTCCACCTTTCATATCTGCTGCCCCTCGTCCAATGACGACTCCATCCTTTACAATTGGAGTAAACGGGTCTACTTCCCATTCTTCTGTTTCACTTACCTCTGCAACATCCACATGTCCATTGACAATCAAACTCTGATACTCGTCTGACCGTTTTCCTTTTAAAACCCCAACCACATTCGGATCACCAGGGTACACATCCCATTTATCAATCATAAAGCCTTTTTTATTTAAAAAATCAGCAATAAACTGCTGTACCTCCTCCGTATTCCGGGCAGGTGGCGCCGGTGTTTTATAACGGATTAACAGTGACAACAAATCGACCAGTTCATCCTGTCGCGAGTCTACTAATTCTAATAATTCCAACAAATTCGACTCCATCTAATCATCCTTTCTTCTAAAAATTTATTATCCGCTCTTGTAGTACATAAGACAAAGTTGCTTCAAAAGTCTTAATTAATAACTCAACTTTCGCAGCGTATAATTGACCCTTAACCGTTGATAGAGATTGACTTTAGGGAGATACAAGACTCAAATTGCCTTTACATGAACGGTTCAATTGTTGACAGTCTGACCCCATCTCTTCGTAGGCTGTTGAAGGAAACTGTTCACTAATAATGAAGAGCTTCGGCTGTCGCTACCAAAACCATACTCCGCGTCCTGCGGGAACCTGGCGAGCCTCCTCGGCAAGCCTTGCGGGGTCTCGCTCCACGGTTTATTCCCGCGGGAGTCTCCGTTTTGGCTGGCATCGATATCTCGATCGTGATGTTTATCGCAAATAGGGCACGTCCAATCCCTTATTTCAAGAGATTTCTTGCCCTCTTGGTGTTCAAATCTTCGATACAGACAATATCGTGGTTTTTTGATGAGGTCTGTACTTAGTTTGTGAAGGACATCGTCACGTTGGTTCCTGACTCTTTCGTGCAATCTAGCCACTTTGCGTTTTTGCTTCTGATAGTTTTTGGCATCAAATAGATGAATCCCCTTATTTTTAGCCTGTAACGCACGTCTTAACTAAGCCCTCTTTTTTATTTTATTAAAATAATTTTATAGGTTGGATTGTTTTGGACTTTCTCGCTCCTCCCATCATGTCGTAAAACAATAAAGATAGGCAATGAAAACAGTCTTTTACTAACGCACATTATTCAACACAAAAAAAGGCTGCCCTCATAATATCATTTTCATGACCTTAGTGGACAGCCTCTCTTATATAAATCCATATCAGATCGACAGTTTACTCTTTGATGATAAACTCCTTATACACTAAGGGGTCTCATCGAATTAACCAATCGAACCTTCCATCTCGAACTTGATTAAGCGGTTCATTTCAACAGCGTATTCCATTGGTAATTCTTTTGTAAATGGTTCGATAAAGCCCATAACGATCATTTCTGTTGCTTCTTGTTCCGAAATACCACGGCTCATTAAGTAGAACAATTGGTCTTCGGATACTTTAGAAACAGTTGCTTCATGCTCCAATGTAATATTGTTATTTAAGATTTCGTTATAAGGAATCGTATCTGATGTTGATTCATTGTCTAAAATTAATGTATCACACTCAATTTTAGATTTTGAACCTTGAGAACGACGTCCAAAGTGACAAATACCACGATAAGTTACTTTACCACCTTGCTTTGAAATCGATTTAGACACGATTGTTGAAGAACAGTTTGGTGCAAGGTGAGAAATTTTCGCCCCTGCATCTTGGTGTTGGCCTTTACCAGCAATTGCGATAGAAAGAACCGTTCCTTTTGCACCTTCTCCACGCATGATAACTGCTGGGTATTTCATCGTTAATTTCGAACCAATGTTACCATCAACCCATTCCATCGTTGCACCAGCATCAGCTACGGCACGTTTTGTTACTAAGTTGAAGACGTTAGGTGCCCAGTTTTGGATGGTTGTATAACGACAGTATGCATTCTTTTTAACGATAATTTCAACAACCGCACTGTGAAGTGAGTTTGTTGTGTAAACAGGTGCTGTACAACCTTCAACATAGTGTACAGAACTATCTTCATCAGCAATGATTAGTGTACGCTCGAATTGACCCATATTTTCTGAGTTAATACGGAAATACGCTTGGAGTGGAGTTTCGGTTTTTACGCCTTTTGGTACGTAAATGAATGATCCACCAGACCATACGGCTGAGTTAAGAGCTGCAAACTTATTATCCGTTGGTGGGATAATCGTTCCAAAATGCTCTCTAAAAATCTCTTCATGCTCTTTTAAAGCTGTGTCCGTATCTGTGAAAAGAATTCCAAGATCCGTTAGCTCTTGCTTCATGTTGTGGTAAACCACTTCTGATTCGTATTGAGCAGAAACCCCTGCTAAATACTTTTGCTCCGCTTCTGGAATCCCTAATTTATCAAACGTGTTTTTGATTTCTTCAGGTACTTCATCCCAAGACTTCTCAGACTTCTCTGATGGCTTCACATAGTAAGTAATGTCATCAAAGTTTAGTTCAGATAAATCTCCACCCCATTGTGGCATTGGCATATTATAAAAGTGCTCTAATGACTTCAAACGGAAGTCAAGCATCCATTGTGGTTCTTCTTTCATACGTGAAATCTCTTCAACGATCTCTTTCGTTAAACCACGTTTCGAACGGAAAATTGATACATCACGATCCGAAAAACCATATTTGTATTCACCGATATCAGGCATTTTTTTAGCCATCGGAAACCCTCCTTCTTTTACTTACCAGTCTCTTCGTTTAACCCTTTTTCCATCGCTTTCCAAGCTAAAGTTGCACATTTGATTCGAGCAGGAAATTTCGCTACGCCTTGAAGTGCTTCAATGTCCCCTAAATCAAATTTTTCGTCATCATAATCTTTACCGAGCATCATGTCAGAAAAAATATGAGACATTTCAATTGCTTCATCCTTCGTTAGCCCTTTAATTGCTTGGGTCATCATCGAAGCGGATGAAAGACTAATTGAACAACCTTCTCCTTCAAACTTAGCATCTATTACTTTCCCCTCATCAACTTTCATTTGAAGCTGAATTCTATCACCACATGTTGGGTTATTCATGTTGACTGTTAATATGTCTCCATCAAACTCACCACGATTACGCGGGTTTTTATAATGGTCCATAATAACTTGGCGATATAAGGTATCTAGATTATTAAAAGACATCTCCAAAGTACTCCTTTGTTTTTACTAATCCAGTTACAAGTCGATCAACATCGTCCTTTGTATTATACAAGTAAAAACTAGCACGGGCTGTCGCTGTTACGTTTAACCACTTCATCAATGGTTGAGCACAATGGTGTCCAGCACGAACCGCAATCCCATCAGCATCAAGAGCTGTCGCCACATCATGAGGATGAACATCGTCTAAGTTGAACGTAACGACTCCAGCACGATGCTTTGGACCATAAATCGTCATTCCTTCAATTTCAGACATTTGCTCCATCGCATAGTGTGCTAATTCTTGTTCATGCTTTTCAATTTCAGAAAGGCCCACTTCATTTAAGAAATCAATGGCCGCACCTAAACCAATCGCTCCTGCAATAATAGGAGTTCCACCTTCAAACTTCCATGGCAACTCTTTCCAAGTTGAATCGTATAAGCCAACAAAATCGATCATTTCCCCACCGAATTCAACTGGCTCCATACTCTCAAGCCATTTTTTCTTTCCATAAAGGGCACCAATTCCAGTTGGTCCAACCATTTTATGTCCAGAAAAGGCAAAAAAGTCACAATCTAAATCTTGAACATCAATTTTCATATGTGGGGTACTTTGAGCACCATCAACAACCATAATTGCCCCATGGCGATGAGCGATTTCAGCAACTTCCTTCACTGGATTGACTGTTCCTAACACATTTGATACATGCATCATTGTCACAATTTTTGTTTTTTCAGTCACTGTATTTTCTACATCTTTTAAATCTATTGTACCATCTTCTTGTAATGGAATGTATTTCAATGTTGCTCCTGTTGCTTTAGCCAATTGTTGCCAAGGAATGATATTAGAGTGATGCTCCATTGGAGTTAACACAATTTCATCGCCTTCTTTGACATTTGCCCGGCCGTAACTTGAAGCGACTAAGTTTAACGCTGTTGTTGTTCCACGTACAAAAATGATTTCTTCTATTGATTGAGCTCCAATAAATGAGCGAACTTTTTCGCGGGCCCCTTCATATCCATCTGTCGCAAGTGTTCCAAGTGTATGAACGCCACGATGAACATTAGAGTTATAACGGCGATAATAGTCCTCGACCTTCTCGATCACTGAAAGAGGTTTTTGAGAAGTGGCCGCACTGTCTAAATAGACAAGATCGTTTCCGTTGACTTGTTGATTGAGTATTGGAAACTGCTTTTTCAGCTCAAGAGCATTCATTACTTAACTTTCCTTTCAATTGCTTCACGTAAACGCATCTTTACTGAATCAATTGGTAACTCTTCAACAACAGGTGCTAAGAAGCCATGAATAACTAAGCGCTCGGCTTCTTTACGAGAAATACCACGGCTCATTAAATAGAACATTTGTAACGGATCAATACGACCTACAGATGCTGCGTGTCCAGCCGTTACATCGTCTTCATCAATTAATAAAATTGGATTGGCGTCTCCACGAGCCTTTTCGCTTAACATTAACACACGCTCTGTTTGTTCAGCATTTGACTTGGAAGCGCCGTGTTCAATTTTACCAATACCATTAAAGATCATCGTTGCATTAT
Organism: Alkalihalobacillus alcalophilus ATCC 27647 = CGMCC 1.3604; assembly: GCF_000292245.2. Lineage (GTDB taxonomy): Bacteria > Bacillota > Bacilli > Bacillales > Bacillaceae_D > Alkalihalobacillus > Alkalihalobacillus alcalophilus. Next base: position 13,945 of record NZ_ALPT02000062.1, read on the forward strand.
CTAACATAACACCATGCTTAAGAATTTGTCCGTCAGAATGTTTACCATGGTGAATGATTGATGTTGTAAAGTTTTGTTTTTGACTACCTGTTCCAACAGAGACGGTTTTCGCATCTCCTGTTGAACCTTCACCAATTAAATGAGTCGTATTTTCTGAAATGGTATTTCCATTATTCATTTGACCTAATGCCCACTCTACACGACCATCGCGTCCAACATGCGCACGTCTAACAACATATGTTGTCACTTCTTCAGATAAATGGTCAACAGCACCAAACGATACTTTTGCTCCATCTTCTGCATAAACTTCTGCGATGATATTCACTACACCATTTGTAGTAGATGGTGATACATAGTTTTCAACATAAGTAACAGAGCTATTCGCTTCCGCTACAACGATAACATGGTTGAATAAGCCACCGTTTTCACTATCTAATGAAAATACCGCTTGAAGTGGTACTTCGACTTGAACATTTTTTGGTACATATACAAACAGACCACCATTTAAAAGGGCTGCATGTAATGCCGTTAAACGGTTCTCATTAACATGAACTGCTTCACCGTAAAGGTATTTCTTAACTAGCTCACCGTGTTCGACTAATGCCGTTTGAAGATCGGTAAAGATAACACCTTGTTTATTTAAGTCTTCACTCATTTTTGTAAAAACTGTTTGTCCATCTTGTTGTACGATAACATTTTGGCTAGTTGCATCGACTAATTCACGTAACTCAGTTGAAAGAGCCTCTAATGAAGCAACCGCTTCTCTTTTCGTTACTTCACGAGTAAACTCTGTGAAATTCCATTTTTGAATTTTCGTTTTATCTGGTTTTGGTAGCTCAAGTGTTTCAACAAGCTCCAAACCTTGTAAACGGATGTCCTGAAACCATTTTGGCTCATTGCGTTCATCCGAGAATGTTTGAATTTGTTCTTTATCGAACGTTAACGTCGTCTCGATTGACATATTTACTCACCCTTTGCTGTTGTTCATTTACTAAACTTATTAAGCGATACTTCTAATTGGACCAAGTTTTTCCTATAAAAGAGGGTACGATTAAGAATTAACTGTTTCGTCTTCAATTCCTAATTCATCTTTAATCCAGTCATAACCTTCAGCTTCTAAACGCTCAGCTAATTCTGCTCCACCAGATTTTACGATACGACCTTGCATCATAACGTGTACTTTATCTGGAGTGATGTAGTTTAATAAACGTTGGTAGTGAGTAATGATTAGGGAACCGAACTCTGGGCTACGCATCGCATTTACACCTTTTGAAACGATTTTTAATGCATCAATATCAAGACCAGAATCGATTTCATCTAAGATCGCGATTTTTGGCTCTAACATTAATAATTGAAGAATTTCGTTACGTTTCTTTTCTCCACCAGAAAATCCTTCGTTTAAGTATCTTTGAGAGAACTCAGAATCCATATCAAGTACTTCCATTTTCTCATCTAATTTACGGATAAACTTCATTAAAGAAATTTCATCGCCTTCTTCACGTTGAGCATTAATCGCAGAACGTAAGAAGTCCGCATTTGTAATTCCACTAATTTCACTTGGGTATTGCATCGCTAAAAATAGACCAGCTTGTGCTCTCTCATCTACTTCCATTTCTAGAACATCTTCACCATTCATATGAATCGATCCACCCGTGATTTCATATTTAGGGTGTCCCATAATCGCTGAAGCTAAAGTAGATTTCCCTGTTCCGTTTGGACCCATGATTGCGTGGATTTCTCCACCTTTAATTTCTAGGCTGAAATCTTTTAGGATTTCTTTACCTTCTATAGATACTTGTAAATTTTCGATTTTCAAAAATGGTGCTGTCATGACTATACCTCCGTTTAATCGCGTCGATTCGCGTACATTTTTAGAATTGAATCATTATCAATCTATTCTCATTATCATTTTATAACAAATTTAATCTAAATTCAAGTTCAGCAAAATAGGGACAAATGAATTATTCGCCTTCCAAAACGAAAAAAATGCCTTTATTTCACTAGAAAATTTGACTACTTTTAATCATGAACATAATGAGAAACCTCTATACAATTTATTCCCCAAAAACCCCATCAAAATCAATAACGATGAATTAATTGAGAAAAGGGTGTTAACTAAATGAAAGAAACAGAGTGATTGAACTCTCACTCTGTTTCTTTATATTTTATGCTTGCTTCTATAACTTGTCCAGTGAATCGACCATTTTTTTCGTCATTTCATATTCTTTTTCTCTTTCTTTCTCCACCTGTAGCCTTTTTTCAAAACTGTTATTATATTCCTCTAAGCTCATTCCATGTGATTGCTGTAATCCTTTTTCCATTTCCGGTGAATGTCCATTCTTTTGCGGTTGAATAATAAATCAATCCCTTCGTTTATTTACATCTATGATCGTATCATTAGTGATATAATCTCACAAACCCCACTAGATCTACTGACATAGATTCTATCCCCTTCAAATAGAAGCACTAAACATAAGCTTCCTTTTATATGTATATAGAGGCATTTCCGCCCTTATCCTCTTTTATCCGCTTTAAAACTTTAGGAAGATTGATTAGAATCATCAGAATTTGAATTAGAGTCTGAATTTTTTTCGAACTCGGACAAAGCTTCCAAAACAAGAGTGACGGCTTGGCTCATCGCTGCCCCTCCACCAAAAGCAGCCGTCACCGCGATTGCTTCTAGTACCTCTTCTTCTTTACACCCTTCATCTAGACATCCTTTTGTATGGTAAATCATACAGTATTCATCCTGAGCAATCACACTAACCGCCAAAGCGATTAACTGCTTCTCTCTCAAGGTAAGTTTTCCTTTTTCAAAACAAGCTTCTGTAAACGCATTATATTTTTTGGCGATGTGAGGCATCTTTTTTGAAAACTTTTGGATACCTTCTTTATACTCCTGTAAAGCTAACGCAACCGGACTTTGTGGCTCTTGCTGCTGCTGATTTCCTGACATTGTTATCCCTCCATTCACCTTTTACGTAAATAGTATGAGATAGCTTGAGTTCAATTATGCTAATTAAACAAAAGAAATATCTAGTTAAAATGATTATTCGTCCTGAGAAAAAATCAAATGTTTCTATTCTTAATAAGGTAATGAGTTTATGTTTAGCAAGGGGAGCTAGGAGAGGTGAAGGTGCTGATGGACTAAATGCGTAGTTTGAATACGGGTTTACACTAAAAAAACAGACAAGGCTTTTATGTCCTCGTCTGTTTTAAGAAAAGCTAATTGCTAATTAATCCACTAAAGGAATAACCGCACCATTATATCGTTCTTGAATGAACTGTTGGATTTCTTCTGATTGAAGCACTTCTAATAATGTGACAATCGCTTCATTATTTTCGTCTTCAGAACGGACAACTAAAAGGTTTCCTTGCAATTTATCATCCGACTCAAAGGCAATTCCATATTGATCGATATCAACATTTCCTTCAAGAGCATAGTTTGTATTGATCGCAACCGCATCACCTTCACCTGACTCAAATGAAGGAGCTAGCATTCTAGCTTCGACTTGTCTTGAACCAAAATTTATATTTTTCGGGTTTGATGAAATATTATCAATTGTTGCTAATTCGCCTTCTTCGACATCAAGTTCAATTAAACCAGCATCTTCAAAAATCGGTAAAATACGCCCATGGTCACTAATTGAATCACTTAAAATAATTTCAGCACCTTCTGGAAGTTCATCTAAACTTGCATAATCTTGAGAGTAAATTCCAATAGGCTCAGCATGTACAGAACCTACACTAACAAAATCATAATCATATTCAGAAATTTGTTGAGCTAAATAACCTGGTGTTTGGAAATAGTTTGCATCTAAATCCCCTGACTCTAATTCCTGATTCGGTAAAATGTAATCAGAGAATACAACAATATCTAGTTCAATTCCTCTTTCAGCTAAAATCGGCTCAGCCGCTTCAAGAATTTCTTGGTGCGGAACTGCTGAAGCTCCAATTCTAATTGTTTCCACTGCCGCTGCTGAATCATCCCCATCACCAGCTTGATTATCATTACCTTCATTGTCACTACCGCACGCTACAAGTGCAAGTGTTACAGCGACCGCTCCTAGTGTACGAACAAATTTTTTCATACCATTCTCCCCCTCTTATCGTTTATCTGTTTTATTTGTTAAAAAGTCACCAATTACTTGAATCATAAAGACAATGAGTAATATAGCAACTGTTGCAACCACCATTAACGATGAATTGTTTCTTTGCCAACCTTCAAGGAAAGCAAGATGGCCTAATCCACCTGCCCCTATTACTCCAGCCATTGCTGTAAAACTAACAAGTGAAATACTTGTTACCGTAATTCCCGATATTAAGGCTGGCATTGATTCTGGCAATAAAACCTTCCAAATAATACGGAAGTTTGAAGCCCCCATTGAGTGGGCCGCTTCAATAACCCCTTTATCCACTTCACGTAAAGCAATTTCAACCAGTCGAGCATAAAATGGAGCAGCTCCAATTATTAAAGCTGGTAAGGCTGCATTAGCACCAAGGATGCTTCCCATTAACATTCGAGTAAATGGCATAAGTAAAATAATGAGGATGATAAATGGAATCGATCGGAAAACATTGACAATCGATGCAAAAATAAAGTTAACGACCTTACTTTCCCACATATTCCCTTTACTCGTTAAATAAAGCATCAAACCTAAGAAAATCCCGATTATAAAGGAGGCAGCGACAGAAATCCCTGTCATATAAAGGGTTTCTTTTATAGCCTCCCATAGTAAATCCCATTTTACATCAGCTAAAAACTCTTCAAACACGCTCAATCACCTCACATTCGACTTGCTCACCTTGAATGAAGGCAACCGCACTGTCTATCTCCTCTTTATCACCTTTTAAATGAATAAAAAGAGAACCGTACGAACTCTCACGCGTTTTGGAAATTTTCCCTTGGAGGATATTCACTTCCACTTGGAATTTACGAACCAATTCAGTAATTAAAGGACGTTCTGCTGCTTTTCCCAGGAAGGTAAGCTTCACAACTTCTCCTTCGATTCCTTGCTGCAACCAGTGCTCTAATGATTCTAATGTTTCCTCTGGTTCTGTAATTTGTTTCACAAACTCTTTTGTCATTTCTTGAACAGGTTTACGGAAGACATCGAGTACAGGACCTTGTTCCACAATTTTCCCTGCCTCCATCACCGCAACTTGATGACAAATTTTTCGAATGACATGCATTTCATGCGTAATCAAAATGACGGTTAAACCTAACTTTTGATTAATATCAACAAGTAATTCTAAAATCGAGTCGGTCGTTTTTGGGTCAAGGGCAGACGTTGCTTCATCACATAATAAGACCTTTGGATTATTCGCAAGTGCTCGTGCAATTCCGACCCTTTGTTTTTGTCCCCCACTCAGCTGTGACGGGTAACTCCCACCTCGTCCTTCAAGTCCAACAAGTGAAATTAACTCTTTCACTCGTTCATCTCGTTTCTTTTTTGGAACTCCAGCAATTTCAAGTGGAAAAGCAATGTTTTCATGGACTGTGCGCGACCATAATAAATTAAAATGCTGAAAAATCATCCCTATTTCTTGTCTCGCTTTTCTCAACTGAGGTTTTGAAAGCTTTGACAACGATTTACCAGCTACGACAACTTCACCACTCGTTGGTCTTTCGAGCATATTTAACATCCGAATCAGTGTACTTTTACCAGCACCACTATATCCGATAATGCCAAAAATTTCGCCTTCATTTATTTGAAGATTAATTCCATCAACCGCATGTACTGGACCATCCTTTGTAAAGAAAATTTTTTGGATGTCACTTAAATTAATCACGTTGTTTCTTGCCTCCTGACAACACTCTCTATCTTTTCCTCTTAATCGGGCTGAACATCATAATGGCTAACCAAATTTAAAACTGCAAAAAAGCCTTCTCTCATCAATCCAGATGAAAAGAAGGCTTAACCTTAATCTCATCTTTCAAAGCATTTGGCTTTGCAGGATTTAGCACCTTTTGAACGAAAAGATTCGTTTTACGGTTGCCGGGTTTCATCGGGCCAGTCCCTCCACCTCTCTCGATAAGAGCTATAAATGTTATGTTCATTTTGGTTTGACTTATCGTAACACGCACCTATTTTTGTTGTCAACCTTTTTTACATAAGTATTCTTACCTTCATAATCGGATTAGTCTTACAATTAGTTATTTTCAGTTTTTTGTTTTGTATTCGTTTTAACACCAACCACCATCACAGTTTTCTACATAGGCTCTAACTTGTTCCGGATGAGCATTTTCAAAGTGGTAAATTTTATCATTTTCAAAAACAAAGCCTTCTCTCATTTTCCGTTTAAGGCCGTCCTCCGTTTCTGTGACCATTCCAATTTTTATCTCCCCCATATAAAGATTTAATTGCCCCTCTTCATATTTGCCGATAATTTTATTCGTCACATCCACTTTATCCAAATTCATTTTCAATTCCCCTCCTCACTCTTAAGTTAACCGTCCTTCTTCAGTTGATACTGTTCGTTTTGTGGGAAACAGGGGGGATTGTGGGTAAATTGATCATTCAGTGAGCTAAACCATCAAAAAAAGCACCGAAGCTTTCTATAAGCTTCAGTGCCTTTTGAAGTTGCCTTTATTATTAATTAGTCTTCACTAATCATTTCTTCGTATTGCTCGGCAGACATTAAGTTTTCAAGCTCAGACTTATTAGATGGCTCTACAACGATCATCCATGCTTTTTCATATGGAGATTCATTTACGAACTCTGGAGAATCATCTAAGTCTTCGTTTACTTCTACTACTTTTCCACTTACAGGTGCATACAGTTCAGAAACCGTTTTTACGGATTCTACGCTACCGAACGGCTCGTCCGCTTCAATTGAATCTCCAACTTCAGGAAGTTCAACAAACACGATATCGCCAAGTTCTGATTGAGCAAAGTCTGTAATTCCGATACGAACGTTTCCGTCTTCTGTTTTGACCCACTCATGTTCCTCTGAATACTTTAATTCCTTTGGTAAATTACTCATTAGATGAATACCTCCAATATTTTTTGCGTTATGTAATACGTTCTTATTAAACACTATACCTTTTTTTAGAGAAAATGAAAATCCTTGATTGCATCATTTCCAAATTTGTTCAAACTCTGCCTCTTTAAAACCAACTGTTACTCGCTTTCCATCCGTTGTGATTGGGCGTTTAATCAACATACCGTCCGTTGCGAGTAGACGTAATTGTTCTTCTTCATTCATGTCCTTAAGCTTATCTTTTAAACCAAGTTCACGATATTTTTGACCACTCGTATTAAAGAATTTCTTTAATTCAAGTCCACTCTTTACATAAAGTTCCTTCAGTTCCTCTTTTGAAGGGGGCTCTTCGACAATATGAATAGGGTTGAACTCAATTCCATTGCTTTCTAACCATTTTTTCGCATTACGACAAGTTCCGCACTTTGGATAATGATAAAAAGTTAGGCTCATTTATAATCACTCCTCTTTAATAATCATTATAATTATTATCCAACTGTTTTTCAATCTTTCTCAATTAATTTGCCCTTTATCGACCAATTTGAAACAAGGTCTGTTCATTAATATTTGCTGAGCTAAAGTGGTCACCTAGTGATTAGCCGCTTCTATGCCCCGACAAACTTCTACTCGATTTATAGATTAATTTGAACAAGATCTTATCATTCTGAATAGCTCATTTACACTATGCTCAAAGAAAGAACTCCTGACCGAAGTTTCCTTTGGTCGGAGTTCTCACTCAAATTACTTATTAAGCACCTTCTTCAATTAAAAACTTAGCAATTTCACGTTTTGTTTGAATCGCATTGATTGGGTCTGCTTTTGTTAATTTGCGGACGATTGAAAGCATCGTGCGAAGGGTATCGCCTGATTCCACGTTGCTAATCGTTTCTTTTGCCAGGTTGTCAATCTTCTTAAGAGCTTCATGACAATACAGCTCTGTCATCAAAATATACTTCCTTGCTTTTTCTTCACCGACTCTTTCAATTTCTTTTTTCGTACGAGCGACTGCTGATTCCATTTGGAACACTTCAATCACAATATCGGCTACATTTGCTAACATTTCTTGCTCATCTTGCAGCTTTTCTGCGTATTTTTGTGCAGCTGTTCCAGCAATCATAAGGAATAACTTTTTGCTGTTTTCAACGATCGCTTCTTCACGCTCAAGCGGTTCGCTGCCAATCTGTTTTGGCATAAGCATAAGTAGTTCTTTTTGTAGCTCTGTTGCTTTTTCTAATAAAGGCAATTCACCTTTCATTGCTTTACGTAAAATCGTACCTGGAATTAAGAGACGGTTAATCTCATTTGTTCCTTCAAAAATACGATTGATTCGAGAGTCTCGGTAAATTCGCTCAACTTCATATTCAGCCATAAAACCATATCCACCATGAATTTGAACCGCTTCATCAGCTACATAATCCAACATCTCTGAACCAGCAATTTTCGCAATCGAACATTCAACCGCGTATTCAGCAATCGCTTTAGCTGCGTTTTGGCCAGATTCATCCTCCATATCGGATAGTCTTTGCTCAAATAATCCTCCTGTTCGATAACAAGAGCTTTCAGTTACAAATATTTTTGTGGCCATATTCGCCAGTTTTTCTTGAATTAATGGGAAATTAATAATCGCTGTCTTAAACTGCTTTCTTTCTTGAGCATAATCAAGAGCAAGCTTCAACGCTCTTTTTGAGCCACCTAAGCAACCAACCCCTAGTTTATAGCGACCAATATTTAAAATATTAAAGGCAATTAAATGTCCTTTTCCAATTTCCCCTAATACATTCTCCACTGGTACCAATGCATCCTCTAAAATAAGTGTTCTTGTTGAAGATCCTTTAATCCCCATTTTCTTTTCTTCAGGTCCAACCGATACACCTTCATACTCTCTTTCGACGATAAAGGCTGTAAATTTCTCACCATCAATTTTTGCATAAACGACAAAAACATCCGCAAAGCCAGCATTCGTAATCCATTGCTTTTCACCGTTTAATACATAGTGAGTTCCTGCATCATTTAAAACTGCTTTTGTTCGAGCTCCTAAGGCGTCCGAACCTGAACCAGGCTCTGTTAAAGCATATGCTGCTAGTTTTTCACCACTTGCTAAACCAGGCAAATATTTATGCTTTTGCTCTTCATTACCAAAATAGACGATTGGAAGTGAACCGATTCCAACATGTGCCCCGTGACTTAAACCGAACCCACCGACACGAGCAATTTTTTCAGTAATAATCGATGAGCTTAGTTTATCTAATTCCATACCACCGTATTTCTCAGGGACATCTGCCGCTAATAAGCCCAGATCTCCAGCCTTTTTTAATAATTTAACGGTATGCTCAAATTGATGGTTTTCAATATCTTCAATAAGAGGTGTAACATCTTTTTCTACAAATTGATCAACGACTTTACCAATTTCTTTTTGTTCATCTGTTAGTTCCTCTGGTGTATAAATGGATTCCTTTGATACCTCTCCTAATAAAAAGCTTGCTCCTTTTGGCCAATCTACTTTCTGAGTCATCATTATTTCCCCCTCAAATGGTTTTAATTAACATAATTCAAAAACAGCTGCTGCTCCCATTCCTCCACCGATACACATCGAAACAACGCCATACTGAATGTTTTTTCTTCTCATTTCATGTAAAAGAGTTAAAGTAAGTTTAGTACCTGTGCACCCAAGTGGATGTCCTAGTGCAATTGCTCCCCCATTTACATTAACTTTCTCAATATCAAGTTCCAATGAACGAACTACTTGTAAGGCTTGGGCCGCGAATGCCTCATTAATCTCAAATAACCCGATATCTTCCTTTTTCAATCCAGCCATCGACAATGCTTTTGGAATCGCTCCGATTGGTCCCAATCCCATAATTTCTGGTGCACATCCCGTCACCGCATAAGAACGAAACTTAGCGATAGGTTGCAGGTTTCGGCTTAATGCTTCTTCCTTATCCATAACTAGTACTGAAGCTGCCCCGTCACTCATTTGTGAAGAGTTCCCAGCTGTTACTGACCCTTGCACATGAAAAGCAGGTCTTAATTTGCCAAGCCCCTCAATCGACGTATCAGCTCGGACACCTTCATCCTGAGCAAATTGGACCGTCTTCTCCACAAAACGATTATCTTTTACTGAGCGTAGCTTTACTTCAATTGGTACAATTTCTTCCTTAAAAGCACCTGTTTGTAGTGCCTTCGCAGCTTTTAATTGACTTTCAACAGCAAATTGATCTTGATCAGCTCGGCTCACACTATATCGATTGGCCACCTCTTCTGCTGTTAGTCCCATATTCATATAATATTCAGCACGAGCCTCAACGATCTTACTATTTGGGGCAATGACATGGCCTCCCATTGGGATTTGGCTCATCGATTCAGCCCCACCGGCAATAATTGTTTTCGCTTGCCCTGTCAAAATGCGCTCTGCGGCATATGAAATACTTTGTAGACCAGACGAACAATAACGATTAATCGTAATCCCAGGTACCTCATCCGGTAACCCTGCAAGCAATGAAATGGTACGAGCCATATTCATTCCTTGCTCAGCTTCAGGCATGGCACAACCAATAATCACATCATCGATTTGATCCAAATCCTGAAAGTTCGCTCTATCTAATGTTGCTTTTACCGTTTCAGCCGCATAATCATCGGCCCGCATATTTGCAAGCGTTCCTTTTTTGGCTTTCCCAACAGCTGTTCTCGCACCACTTACAATAACTGCTTCCCTCATCGTATCCCTCC
>NZ_ALPT02000063.1 GCF_000292245.2 Alkalihalobacillus alcalophilus ATCC 27647 = CGMCC 1.3604
AACCCACGTCTTGAAAGTTTTCGTTGCTCACGTTTTAGTCTCTTTTCCATTTTGCATGTGAACTTATTGTTGTCAATCTTACGACCATCAGAAAGAACCGCAAAGTCCGTGATGCCTAAATCTACACCGATAGATGATTCCGTTTTTTTCAAGGGCTGTACGTCTGTTTCGACTAGAATGGATACAAAGAACTTTCCGCTTGGATTTCGTCTGACTGTAGCGCTCAGAATACGTCCTTCAACCTCACGACTTTTGGCCAAGCGAACAAGACCCAGTTTCGGCAATTTAATTTTGTTGTTTACTATGGCAATGTTGCTATTTGTTACTTTCGTGGTGTAGGATTGTACCGGATTCTTTTTAGACTTGAAGCGCGGAGCTTTATTTTGTTTCTTGAAGAATCGAGTATAGGAATCGGCAAGATTTTTCAGGGAGGATTGAAGGGCAATGCTGTCCACTTCTTTTAGCCATACGAATTCCTTTTTTAGTTGCGTTAATTCAGCCGAACAAGAAGAATACGTTAACCCTTTGCCTGTTTCTTGGTAGGTATCGTTCCATTGTCCTAAAAAGCGATTGAATACAAAACGAGAACAGCCGATGGTTTTAGCAATCAGGGTTTCTTGTTCTTTGCTTGGATAGAGACGGAATTTGTATGCTTTGTTGATGAGCATTGTTTTCACCTCAGATAGGAATGTATGTTCTTATTATATCCTAACAAGAATCTCTTTGGCTACCGCCAACCGCCATTCATCTCCCCCTTATCGTTGGGCTTCTCCCTTCACACGATTGAAGAGGGAGTCTTCTGTCGGGAAATGATAAAACTAATTTCATTAACCAAAAAGGAGAATTTATGGAACCTTTAAAGAACCTTTATACGAAGGAGTATTTAACACCTTTTACAAAGCAACTGAAATCCATTTACCCTGATTTTTCTGAGCCGAGTTTTTACAATTTTGTGTTTGATTCAAATTGGAACGCGCTTGAATTAAAACAAAGAATCAGACATATTTCAAAAGCAATTGATCATACAACCCCATCATACGCAGACGCCATCAATTATTTAATGGAAATAGCTCCTTCGTGTAAAGGTTTTGGTTATTTGTTTTTCCCTGACTTTGTTGAAGTGTATGGTTTAAATAATTGGAATTTATCTGTTCAAGCCTTAAAAGCCTTTACTCCTTACTCAAGCTCAGAGTTTGCTGTACGTCCTTACATTGAGCAAAGACCAGAGGAAATGCTCGAAGTGATGTCCAAATGGGCACTCGATGAAAATGAACACGTCCGTAGGCTCGCCAGCGAAGGAGCTAGACCGAGGCTTCCTTGGGCTAAACCATTACATCAGCTAAAAGCCGATCCGACGCCCATTCTGCCAATTTTAACAGTATTAAAAGAGGATGAGAGTCTCTATGTCCGCAAAAGCGTAGCGAATCATTTAAATGACATTTCAAAGGATCATCCAGAACTAGTAAAAAAACTTGCTAAAGAATGGTACGGTCACAATGAGCGAACCGATTGGATTTTAAAGCACGGCTGCCGAACGTTACTAAAAAAAGCAGACCCAGACATCCTTACCCTTTTTGGTTTCCATTTGAGCAACGATATTGAAGTAACTGATTTTTTTGTACCTAATGATGTTCATATTGGTGAAATTCTTCCGTTCTCATTCAATGTTAACAACCATTCCGAGCACCCTATAAAATTAAGAATTGAATTTGCTATCGATTTTGTTAAAAAGACTGGTAAGAGCTCCCGTAAACTATTTCAGTTAACCGAAAAAAGCTTCAAACCCGGGAAGCATAAATATACCCGCAAACATTCCTTTAAAGACCTTTCGACGAGAAAACATTATCCAGGTAAACATCGCTTAACTCTATTTGTAAACGGTGCTGAAGTTGGAACACATTCTTTTGATGTGCATAGAGAAAAAGAAACGAGCCAGCAAATTACTTAGTTAATTTGCTGGCTCTCACTCTGTTTAAATAGACCATTAATTGTCATTATTGATCTATGAACTTTTTGTTTTTCGTACCCTAAATTTGCATTTGCGTGAGTTTCATTACATATCTCCTGTTTTTCGCACCCTAATTTTGTAATCCAGTGCTTTTCATTACTTATCCTCTGTTTTTCACACCCTAATTCTTACCAAACTCCTTTTTCGTTACCTATCCTCTATTATTCGCACCCTAATCCTCGCCAAACTGTTTTTTCATTCCTTATCCTCTACTATTCGCACTCTAATCTTGCCATTAGGCATTTTCATTCCTTATTCTCTGTTATTCGCAACGTAATTCTCAACAAACTCATTTTTTATTACCAATTCTCGTTCAGCTTCACAATCCCACAACAACAAAACAAAAAGCTAGCAACTTATATTAAGCTGCCAGCTATTTGTACTTTACTAAGTGAAACTAAAAGAGAAAACACTTGTTTAAAACTATCAAAAAAGGATAGTGGCGGTTCTCCCCTAAATCAATAGTCTAAAACTGAATTTGTTCCCACTCAAATAAAGAACCTGGGTCAAATTTCCGTTCTGGTGCGTATTCATCATGTCCAATTAAGTGGATTCGATCGCGCTTAATCTCAGAATTTCTTTGATAAATATCGGCTAATAATTCATTCAATGAACGATATTGAGACATCGTAAAACCAATCGTTTCAGGAGAGAGTTGCTCATATTGTTCATCTGTCATTATCGAAACCATTTCTTCCTTTGTCCCAATTCCTAATAGCTCAATCCCAATTGAATATTCATTAAGTTGATTCTCATATTCAGGATAAGCCTCCAACGTTCCTTGTCCCGCATGAAAAGCGACTCGGTCTTCTGGAACTAACATATACACATCCCCATTTCGATCAATCATATAATGAGCAGATACTTCATACTCAATAAACAACTGATAAATTTCGTCCAAATCATAAGGGTTGGCTGTATTTCGTGAGGCGTTATTCGTGAAATGAAGCATAATATGAGTAATCTCTTCCACCCGTTCTTTTGAATGTTCTACCGGTAGAAACCAATCTACCACCTGAGCTTGATATTCCCATACTTCAGCTGCAATCGTCGCAGGGGATGCTTCTATTTGAACCTCTACTACTTCTTGGTTTGAACACGCTATTAAACTAGTAACAGAAAATAAAAGTGTAATAATATAGAAGTTTCTCATGACAAATCTCCTAATCATAAGCTTTATAACTTATATCGGAGTTTGTAGATAATACTTTATACCCAATTCACTTAGTTGGCAGAAAATATTCACTTAGCTTCGCGTGTTCTTCCATTAAGGTTGCTAGACTGAAGGTGAAACTCTTTTACAGCAAATCCAACCGTTATTGCCATTATCATTGTCATTATCGGATTCATCAGCTACAGGAGTACATTCGACATAATCAATGTTTAGAGCACGAAACGCTCCACTACTTTCTTTTTCTTTATATTTAAAAGATAACTCTGTACAGTCAAGATTAGGTCGTTTACCACCTTGAACACCTAATACCTTCGACATATTTGCTCCAAGAACATTACTATTCCCTTTTGGGTGATACTGCCTTGTAAATGGATCAAACTCTACACGAATCGGCTCATTATCCCACTTACTGCCACTGCCATAATGATTCTTACACATCATTTTTCCCCCTCTATATTAATATTTCATCGATAGAAAAAATCTACCGATGTACTAGCAATATATGTGAGATTCTATAAAGCGGCAGGGGATTTCCCCCTCGTCACTTGTGGAATTTAGCAGAAATAGTTTAGCACCTTAGATATTGTCTTCAAAAAGAGGTTGATACCTAGTGTACATACCTCATACCGATTTAAATATTCATAGTTCATAACTTCATAGGCAAAAAAGGATGAAATTAGTATAGGAAATAACAACGTTCGTCTTAAAAATGTTATATTAAGATTGTCTTATAAAATAGTTTAGGAGGGTTATTATGATTTATCGTTACCGTGGAACAAAACCAACGATTGATGAAAGCGTTTTTATCGCTCCAGGTTGCCATGTGATTGGTGATGTCACAATTGGAAAAGAATCTAGTATTTGGTTCAATACAGTTATTAGAGGAGACGAAGCCCCCATCCGTATTGGCGATCGATGTAATATTCAAGAAAATAGTACGGTTCATAATTACGAAGGTTTTCCAACGATTTTAGAAGACGAGGTTTCAATTGGTCATAATGTTATCCTTCATGGATGCACAATTCGGACCGGTGCACTTATTGGGATGGGAGCGACCGTATTGGATGGAGCTGAGATTGGAGAATCAGCTTTTATTGGAGCAAATGCCCTCATTCCACCAGGCAAGAAAATCCCGCCTCGTACGATGGTGATGGGTTCACCTGGGAAAGTCGTACGTGAGCTCACCGACAAAGATTTAGAAGTCATTAGAATGACGATAGATACGTATAAAGATAAAGGAAAAGAATATAAAGCCGAATTAGAATCCGAAAATTAATAAAATATGTACTTTTGACTCTAAACAAAATGGCTCTGAGAACTTATTCCTCAAAGCCATTTTGAAATTTTGATAGGGCAAATTCAGCTAAATTGTTCAGCAAAACTTGATTATTCTCCTTTAAAATTCGGTTTCCTTTTTTCAATAAAGGCCTCCAAGGCTTCCATTCGATCTTTAGTTGGGATAATCACTTCATAAGCTTTTTCTTCGAGAGCTAAACCAGACTGTAAGCTAACTTCACTGCCATGTAAAATCGCATATTTTGCTTGTTGAACAGCTATAGGGCCGTTTGCAGTAATGGCACTGGCTAGCCCCTCACAAGTTGGAATCAGCTGAGAACTTTCAGCAACCCCATTTAGAATACCTAAAGCATACGCCTCTTTTGCTTCAATTTTTTTAGCTGTTAAAATGAGTTCCATCGCTTTTGATGGACCGATTAATCTTGATAGCCGTTGAGTACCCCCAGCTCCTGGGATAATGGCCCAGCTCACTTCTGTTAAGCCGATTTTCGCAGCTGGAACCGCATAACGAAAATCGCAAGCAAGAGCTAACTCAAAACCTCCACCAAGAGCATAACCATTAATCCCGGCGATCGTTGGTTGTGGCAGAGCCGCGATCGCTGAAAAAACATCTCGAATTGCTTTCACATTACGTTTAACTTCTGTTTGATTTAATGTCTTTCTTTCTTTTAGATCAGCCCCAGCACTAAAAGCCCTTTCCCCCGCACCTGTAAAAATGACAACACGAACTTCTTTATTAATATGAAGCCCCTCTACAATCTTCTGCAACTGTACGAGAGTTTCATAGTCAAAACAATTTAACGCTTCTGGCCGGTTTATTGTTACATAAGCTATTTGATTTTTCTCTTCATAAAGCACTTTTCCCATAAAAGCATACGCTCCTTTCTAAACTCATTTAATCGATGTTTTCGACAATCGTTGCAATCCCTTGGCCGACTCCGATACACATCGTCGCCAGTCCATTTTGAACATGACGTTTTTTCATTTCATAAATTAAAGACGTTAAAATACGGGCTCCACTCGCTCCCAATGGGTGACCATAAGCAATTGATCCTCCGTTCACATTAACTATCTCTTGGTCAAGCTCAAGCTGCTTGATACATTCTAATGATTGAGATGCAAAGGCTTCATTTAATTCTACTAACCCCAAATCTTGGATCGTTAGACGAGCACGACTTAATGCTTTTCTCGTCGCATAGATTGGACCAACACCCATAATTCTTGGTTCAATTCCCGCAACAGCGGAGGCTTTATATTTCACTAAAGGTTTCAGTCCGAGCTCCTTTGCCTTTTCTGCACTCATCATTAATAAGGCGGCGGCTCCATCATTAACCCCTGATGCGTTCCCGGCAGTAACCGTCCCATCACGAAAAAGTGGTTTTAAGGTGCCTAACTTTTCTAAGCTCGTTTCTGGTCTTGGATGTTCATCTTGATGAATAACCGTTACATTTCCTTTACGGTCTTTGATCGAAACAGGTACGATTTCATTCGCAAACTTACCTTCCTCCATTGCTTGTTTAGCTCTTTGTTGGCTTTGGTAAGCAAAGGCATCTTGCTCTTTGCGACTAATGTTAAATTGCTCAGCGACATTTTCCGCCGTTTGCGGCATAGAGTCTGTCCCATACATTTCATCTAGGGCAGGGTTAATAAATCTCCATCCAATAGTCGTATCATACATCGTCATATTGCCACGGGGGTAATCGCTTTCAGACTTCCCAGTGACAAATGGAGCACGAGTCATACTCTCTGTACCTCCTGCAATGAAAACATCCCCATCTCCTACTGCAATCGAACGGGCCGCATAATTGACTGCATCTAAACCAGAACCGCACAGACGGTTTAATGTCGTTCCACCTACTTCCACCGGTAAGCCAGCTAATAGTGCAGACATTCTGGCAACATTTCGATTATCTTCACCTGCCCCATTGGCATTCCCAAAAATCACCTCTTCAATCTCATTTGGATTTAACTCGGGGTTCCTTTCTACTAACGCTTTAATCACGATCGCCCCTAAATCATCAGGACGGACATTTTTAAGCCCTCCCTTATATCGCCCAATCGGCGTTCGAACTGCATCGACAATGACTACCTCTTTCACCATTTCTTACTCCCCCTTTTAATCGATCCTTTTATGTAATAGCCCCTTCTTTTTAATTAGTGTATTTTATACGAACGTTTTAAATACACTAACATTAAAATAAAGATTATTTGAGTTTGAACTTCTCCTTATTTCTCTCTATAATTTCTTTCTACACCTTTTATATAATTCCTGCATCATTCTACCTTTTCCGATGAATTACTTTTTTTCACTAAAATATTATTACGAAATAAATAACGTTCGTAAAAATATTGGTAATAAATTTCGTGTTTTGAGACAACTGTCATCAATCTCGATTCCCGTAGCACACAAAATAAAATCCCTCTAACAAAGGGATTTCACTTTAAAAAATTAAATTGAAAATCGAACTAGTTAACTTCATTATTCCACAACCAACGCTTTCTCATTTCCCATTGCTCGCAGCCGCTTCTTATACATCACTTTTGATAAAATAACGCCTATTTCATATAGCAACATTAACGGGACTAACACGATTAGTTGTGAGATAAAATCTGGTGGTGTAATGAGAGCCGAAACGACAGCCATCAAAACATAACCGTACTTCCTTACTTCTTTTAGTTTATCAGGTGTCACGACCCCAATCGCTGTTAAAAACATCATCAACAATGGAACTTCAAATAAGAAACCTAACGGAATCGTTGTCATCATCAAAAAAGAGAAATACTCCTTGGCCGTAATCATTATTTCAAAGTTTTTTACTCCCAACCCCATTAAAAAGGAGTAGACGGTTGGGAAAATGACTAGTACCCCAAAGGATAACCCTAAAATAAAACTAATAAATAAACTTGGAATAAAGGTTAAAGCGGTTTTGCTCTCTTGCTCCGTTAACGCTGGTTTGGCAAATTTCCATATTTGATAACCGATAAAAGGAGCGGAAAGCCCGAGGCTAAGACTTCCAGCAATCCCTGTATAAAATCGAATCACATCTAAAGGTCCGAGCATCACTAGTTTATGATCATTTGTAATGAAAGGGATTACCTTATTGATATACAATAAAATCCCAATAAAACACAGTACGAAGAAAATAGCCGAATAAAGAACTGCCTTCCGTAAATCGGTTAAATGTTCCACAATTGATTGCTGAGCTCCAGCTTGTTCACCCCGCATAAAATCATCCCTTTTTTTATCTTGTTCCAGCTACTGATTTTCCTTTGTATCTTTCTCTTTATTCACTTCTGTTGATGAACTGTCATCAGACATAATACTGTTAGCTGAACGTTTGAATTCAGATAAAGTTTGTCCGAACGCCGCCCCGATTTCTGGTAACTTTTTAGGCCCAAAGATAATTAATGTAATCACTAAAATAATTATTAAACCCGGTATTCCGATATTAGGAATCCCCATCTTATTTCCTCCTTTTTTAAACTAAGTTTCCGCCTTCTTCACGGTATTTCAACATTCCCTCCACTGCACGATAGGCCAGTGCACCAACGGTCCCTGTTGGATTATACCCACTATTATGTGCAAAAGCGGATGCTCCTACTACAAAGACATTTTCTGCATCCCACATTTGCAAATAATTATTGACCGCTGATGTACCCGGATCATCCCCCATAATAACCCCTCCTGTATTATGGGTCGTTTGATAAGGGACGATATCATAGTTTTCTAAATTCGATCTTTCAGAAATTTGGGATGCTCCCATCTCCAGCATAATTTCATCCAATCTTTCACCAATATAATGATAAAGATTACGATCTTGCTCCGTGAAGTTATATGTCATCCGTAATAACGGCAATCCATATGCATCCTTATATGTCGGATCTAAGTCTAAATAATTTTCTCGAACAGGCATCGAGGCTCCTTGTGCAGAAATACTAATCGACCTCGTGTAATAATTAATCGATAATTCTTTAAACTCACTGCCCCAGCTACGAGTCCCTGCAGGAACATTGTTAGAAGCAATTGGCCTTGCTCCTGTTTGCGTACAGGCAATGTTTCCGCCATGAATAAAATCCAAATCGGCATGGTCAAAATTATCACCATTAAAATCATCAATACTAGCTCCTAATGCACCAGCTCCCATGAAGGTATTAAATCTTTCTTCATCAAAGAAACCAGTTACACCAGGCAATAATTGATAACAATAATTTTTTCCTATCACTCCTGCTCCTGTTTCTGGATTATAAGGGCTTCCTAAATTTGAAGTAAGCAGCAATCTTGTATTCGTCATCACATACCCCGACAATATAACGATATCTGCCGGTTGAATAAATTCTTCTTTCGTTTTGACATCAATGTATCGAACCCCTGTTGCCTTCCCACCCTCATGGATAACCTCTGTCACATTAGCAAAATGGCGCAACTCAAAATTTCCTGTCTCTTTAGCAAAAGGAATGACCGCTACTGTTGGATCCCCTTTTGCTCCATACTCACAGCCAAATCGTTCACAATAACCGCAATATTGGCAAGCAGACAAAGTAGCCCCATATTGGTTCTCATACGTTTGACTCATATTCGATGACGGTACATGGAATGGGTGATAGCCTAAATTTTCGGTCGCCTGTTTAAATTTCGCTGTAATCGGCGTTTCTTTCATCGGAGGATTTGGATACTCATTCTTTCTTTCTGGACCTAGAGGATTTGCTTCACCACTAATACCTGCCGCCTTTTCAAATTCATAAAAATACGGTTCAAGCTCATCATAGGTAATGCCCCAATCCTGGAGCTGTAAATTTAATTGATTGATTTTCTCTTCCCCATATTTTTCAATCGTTTGGGTACGAATTTGAAAATCATAGGGCAAAAATCGATATGTCTGCCCATTCCAGTGAACACCTGAACCACCTGAACCTTCCCCTAATAGGAAGGAACCCATTTGGCGCATTGGCAGGGCTCGTTCATTTAAATGATGTCTAAAGGTGATCGTTTCCTTTGATAAGTCTTGCATTAAATCATAACGAATCGCATAACGTAGCTCATCATGAACAACGTAATAATCTTTTAATCCTCTTTCCTTTCCTCTTTCTAAACCGACCACTTCTACTCCGGCTTTCGCTAACTCAGCAGCAATAATACTACCTGTCCAACCCATCCCAACAATAACTGCCTCTTTTTTCGGTAACTCTGTCGCCATTTACTAAAGCCTCCTCTAACTTAATTAATGATGGTCTGTATAATTACGCAAACTGTTAGGTTCAATCTCAATAAACTGTTCCGATTCAATTTGATTTAAAAAGCTCATTTGATGACCTGGGAATCCCTTCATTCTCCACCCTTGCATATTCTTATTTCCACCATAGGCTGGATCGGCATATACACCTTCTAGTGTCGCTGCCCTAAGCAATCTAAAAAATGTGGTTGAAGTGACACCATGCATTTCCACTTCTCCATCTGCAAACTGACTCAGCACCTCATCTTTTTGTTCATCATCTAATTCAACAAATTTAGCACCTTCGTAATGGTCGCTACTATATTTTTCAATCGCTGTTATCCCTTCATCAAAAACCTCATGTCTCAACAAAGCAGTTTGATACCCTTGGAACTCTGAACCTGGGTAAAACGGACCTTGCATATATTCTTTGGCATTATATCCCCATGCTCCAGCAAGCTGATGGTCAATAAAAAAGGGAACGCCTAAGCTAATCGCCCCTGGCCCATTTTGATCTTCTGGAAAAATGCGTTCACAAGCGGCTTCAAGTACAGCAAACCTTTCCATGTTTGAAAAATAAAGAGGGGCTTGCTGAAAATTAATAACCTTCCCTGTTTGAGCACCACCCGTTTCAGGGTTGACTGCTTGCTCGCCAGTCCTTGTATTAGCACCAATTAATCCACCAATAACTCCACCACCGACTAAACCTCCCGCAACTAATCCTGAATTGCGAATAAATCGTCTCCTTGACATCGTTGATTTCGGTTCTTTCTCTTCCAAATTTAATCACTCCTTCCAGTAAATAAATGTATGACTTGTTTTCAATCTCCCCTATATTTGGCATTTTATGTAGATATTAAATTTCTATATTTTTCCACAACTAAAAAAGTGTACGAAAAGAGATTTCCTTCTCGTACACTTTTAATTTTGAGGCTACTTTCCTTCACCAAATTCAAAACCTAAGCAGCTTTCTTTTTTAATGATAAGTTTGTATCCATCTCAAGCTTGGCGATACTTTCGAAACATGTAAAAGAAGCTACTGATAAGGCACTTAGCCTCACCAGTAACTTCCATAAAAATTATCCTTATTCAGCTGTCATTTCTAAGTCATCTACTTTTTTCTCTAAATATTGAATATCTTTACGGGCATTGAACCGTTCCGCTTTTTCTAATTTAACAGCGACATTATAGCTTGGGATTTTAGCAAGTTTCTCATAAACCCCTTTTGGTAATAGGAAGTTTCCTTCTGGGAAGTGAACTTCTAAGTTGCCACGGGCAATATCAACAAAACGAGCTTTACCAGTAAATACACCATGCTGATTGTAAACAACGACTAATTCACGCTCTGTGATGCTTAAATCTTTTGCATCCTCTGCATTTAATAAAACATCATAACGCTCGGCATCATTAAAACCATCTTTTTCACTATAAACCATTGAATTGAATTGCTTTCCACGTCTCGTTGTTACATAAAAATCACCGGATACTTTATTTAAGTTAGGAATATCAACCGGGATTAACGTTCCTTTTCCATCTGGAGTTGGGCAAATCCCATCCTCACATAACCAAGCACCACCCCATTGGAAAACGTCCCCTTGTTTTTTCAAATGTTGAACGCCCTCATAATTTGGGTTTGCTTTCGCCATTTCATCGCGGATCGCTTGGCCATCCTTAAAGTCGACTAAATGGGCTGATTCTGGTTTTACCCGCTTCGCTAAGTCGATATAAATTTTCCACTCTGAACGTGCTTCTTCAATTTCTTGCTTATTTCCCTCAATTTTTGGAGAGAAATAAACCATACGCTCTGTTGAAGTGGACGTTCCACCACCGTCTTGCTCATAACGTGTTTTCGCTGGTAACACGATGACCGCTTCTTTTGCATCGACAAGGGTAGACGTATTAAAAATAATGTCTTGATGGACACGGATTTCGAGTTCTGAAAGAGCTTTTTCAATAAACTTTGGATCAGGCATTGTTTCTAAGAAATTACCACCCGATAAATAATACATTTTCACTTTGCGCTCATGATCCTCCGGTAATAAACAGTTCTCTAGGGAAACACCTAAAACATCCCCTTGCCATTTAGGAAGCTCAAAATTCCACAGCTTTTCAATCCGTTCAATATTTTTCTCATCAAAATCGCCACCAGGTAATACGAATGGGTCAGCTCCCATTTCTC
Organism: Alkalihalobacillus alcalophilus ATCC 27647 = CGMCC 1.3604; assembly: GCF_000292245.2. Classification (GTDB taxonomy): domain Bacteria; phylum Bacillota; class Bacilli; order Bacillales; family Bacillaceae_D; genus Alkalihalobacillus; species Alkalihalobacillus alcalophilus. The sequence goes on from NZ_ALPT02000063.1 coordinate 11,868, forward strand.
CACTTCCTTGAACACTTGAGTGTCCACGAATTGGCATTACTCCTGTATGCTCACGCCCTAAGAAACCACGTAATTGAGCAAGATTCGCTACTTGTGAAATATTATCAGAAGCAAATGTATGCATGGTTAATCCTAAAGACCAAACAAAAATTCCTGATTTGCTCTTAGCAAGTAACAACGCCAGCTCCCCGATACGCTCTTTTGTTACACCAGAAGACTTGACGATTTCATCCCAAGATTGTTCGCTTACCTTTTGTTTTAATTCGTCATAACCATTGACATGCCTTTGAACAAAATCATGATCAATCGCTGAACCGTGCTCCTCTTCTTCCATTTCAAACCAATGCTTCATAATTCCATGCATAAACGCAATATCGCCACCAATGTTTACTTGGTAGAAATCATCAGCCAGTTTTGTTCCAAATAACGCCGATTCTCCAACTGATGGAATCCAATAGTTTTCCATAGCCGGCTCACGATATGGGTTAATACAAATAATTTTTGTCCCTTTTCGTTTAGCTGCATACATATATTTTGTTGAAACAGGTTGGTTATTGGCTGCAACCGAACCCCAGAATACAATCACATCAGAGCCGATCCAATCTTTATAGTTACAGCTTGATGCTCCAATTCCAAGTGAGCGTTTTAATGCCGTTTTGGACGGAGAGTGACAAATTCTTGAGGCATTATCAATATTGTTCGTTCCAAGGAACCTCGATACTTTTGCTGCTACATAATAAGATTCATTCGTTATCCCTCTTGATGTTAAGAAAAAGCTATAATTTTTTGGGTCTAATTTTTTCATCTTATTAGCGATCATATCCATTGCTTCATCCCAATCAATGCGAGAGAATTTACGCTCTCCAGGACGACGGATTAAAGGATATGGAATACGGCCTAACTCGCGGAGCTCCGCACTTGTATACTTTCTTAATTCATCAATGTCCGCGTGAACGATTTCTTCTTTCATCGCTGGCATTGTATTTAAGCGTAGAACATTTAATCTTGTTGTACAAACATGTGGCCCTGCTAGCGTTTGGTCATAAAGTCCAGAAACACCTAGTGCACAGCCATCACACACTCCTTTTGTAATAATATTCTTTGCATAATTTAAGTTATCTTTATTATGCCAAACGACCTTCATTGTTTCACGAATATGATGTGGTTTTACTTTCCCAAGACCAAATGGAACTTTACTAACCCATAAATCAGGTGCAAGGGTTTTCGGTAATTTAATTGGACCTGTATGTTTTGTTTTCCCCATAACGAATCACTCCTCAAAAAAATCTACTTAATACAAGCATATGATCGCTCGTATTCATAATGTACTGGCCTAGACGCCTACATAGACAAAAAACCACCGTTCAACTAATAAAACAAACGAGCCTTAGTAGATAAACGATGGTTTAGCCTTTTGCAGGAGCGCTACCAAGTGCCCGAACCAATTTTATTTTTTATTGTTGAACTTCTCTTCAATATTTTCATCAAAGACAAAGATAGACATTCCAAAGTCACGTTCAATATCAATATCAACAAAGAGATCGACTAAGTTACTTTGTAATAACTCTTCCATTTCATACGGTCGATTTTTCCGATACATATCTTTGACCATCTCTGTTCTAGCCGCTCGAAGCATTTGTTTACCTTCATCTGCGGATGCAATAAACTTCTCCACAGGTGAAAGATTTCCCTCCATTTCACAGATCGCCCAATGTTTACAGAACGTTGTGTTTATCTTACTCGGTCCTTTTCCCATATGTTTTTTACGAAAAGCACGAACAAGATTACTGAATTCAGCTTCGTATTTATTCATTATTCACCCTCGCTCAAAGATTATAGCTCATTCAAACGTTCATCCAGTTATTAGCTAGCCAACTGCTTTGAATTGTTCGCTTCTTTTAATTTCTTTATATCAATTCTTATCACAAGAGAAACAATTAATGCAACTATAAACATGGCACCGAAAATGTAAAGTGTGCCCGCATAACTATCGGTTGTTTCACGAATCCAACTGGCAACTGTTGGACCAACAAGTCCTGCCGCTGCCCAAGCTGTTAAAATGTAGCCATGAATCGCTCCAAGTTGTTTCGTACCGAAAATATCCCCTATATATGCTGGGATCGAGGCAAATCCACCACCATAACAAGTCATAATTAAAATTAAAATCACTTGAAACACGATTGCTGCTGTAATACTTGGTAAAATAAAGAATGCTCCAATTTGAATCGCAAAAAATGTCGTATAAACGGCCGGACGACCGATGTAATCAGAAACTGTAGCCCAACCAATACGACCAAGACCATTAAAGACACCCATAACTCCAACCATTGTAGCTGCCGCTGCTGCCGATAACCCCGCAAGCTCCTGAGCCATTGGTGAAGCAACCGCTAAAATCGCAATTCCACATGTTACGTTGATAAAAAGCATTACCCACAAAAACCAAAAACGTCTTGTTTTTACAGCCTCATTTGCTGTTAACTGGGCAAGGTCAGGCTTCACATTTGTTCCCCCTGCTGCAAACTCGCTCATATACCCTTCAGGTGGACGCTCTAAGTAAAGAGCCGCACAGATCATAATCGCAAAATAAACCGCACCTAATGTGTAAAAAGTCGATGAAATCCCAACTGAATCAATTAACGATCCCATAATAGGACTTGCAATCATTGCGGCAAAACCAAATCCCATAATCGCAAGACCTGTAGCTAACCCACGACGGTCTGGGAACCACTTTACTAAGGTTGATACTGGTGTAATATAACCAACACCTAAACCAATTCCCCCTAAAACCCCGTAACAGACATATAAGAGCCATAACGACTCTATCGCTGTTGCAAAACCAGATCCTATCATCCCTACTCCAAAGAAACTAGCTGATACAATCCCTGAGATTTTTGGACCATACTTCTCTACAAAATGACCCATAAATGCTGCTGAAAGACCTAAAAATAAGATAGCAATACTAAATGTTAAAGAAATAGAGCTCAATCCCCAACCGAACTGGTCATGTAGTGGGTTTGTAAAGACACTCCAAGCATAAACGGAACCAATAGAAATATGGATACCGACCGCAGCTAAAGCAATCAGCCACCTATTCTTTGTCTTTTTCACATGTTCACTCACTCTTTTTCCTCCTCTTGTCATAATAAAAAAATCGTCGTCACTTTTAAAGAATATAGCTAAATAAGCTATAGATCCTTAAAAGTGGCGACGATTAGTTTTAAGCAGGGAACGCTACTTAAATCCCAATAGAAATCGCTTTCAGTACGTAACGCTCAAGCCAGGCAACAGGGTCGCTATTCCTGCACTTAAATGTTACAAATTTATGAATGCTTCTTCCCTAAATCATAACTTGTTTTGTAACCATTTTCAATATAATTTACGCTTTTTAATGAACTTTTATCAACTACTGCATTCGTTTTGATTCCACTTGTCACCATCAAAAGATTGTGTTTAGATAAAATCAATCATTTGAAAGGGAGTGGGTAGATTTATATGGAGGAGTCATTAAGTCTCAAAAGGTCGATTATCAAATACCAAGACACGCAATTGCTAGAAACAGAAGACGAAATCGTCATTGAGTTCCCTTTAACGATCATGATAAACGGTCAAGAGTTTGCCACAATGGTATGTAGTCCATTCCATTTAGAAGAACTCGTCATTGGATTTTTAGCTTCTGAAGGCGTCATTCGTTTCCGAAAAGAAATTAAAGATTTTAAGCTTGATATTGGGGCTGGATTCGCTCACATCGAATTAATCCAAGATAAATTTGTTAGCCAACAAACTTTCTCCAAACGCTTTATTGGCTCATGCTGTGGGAAAAGTCGTCAATTTTATTTCCAAAACGATGTCAGAACAGCTAAAACGTCTATGTCAAAAACGAAAATAACAGCTGAACAATGTATCCAACTTATGAAAAAAATGCAATCGGAAAGTATTGTTTTTAAACAAACAGGCGGGGTTCATAATGCAGCCCTTTGCTCTAGTGACGAGTTAATCGTCAGTCGCACCGACATCGGACGTCACAATGCTCTCGATAAACTATTTGGCTATTCCTTATTAAATCAAATTTCCGTCAAGGATAAAATCCTCGTATTTAGCGGGCGAATCTCTTCTGAAATTTTAACTAAAGCCGCTAAAATAGGCGTTGGAATCGTCTTATCGAAGTCAGCACCGACTGATTTAGCGATTAAGCTAGCAGAAGATTTAAACATCACAGCCGTTGGGTTTATCCGAAACGGTTCGTTTAATATTTACTCCCATCCAGAAAGAATTATTTTAGAAAATAATGAGGAGGAATCAAAATGAGTTCATGTAAAATCGATCACCCTTTAGAAGATGTAAAAGCAAAGTTAACATCCCAACAACATGTCTTACCTAAAGATCTTTATCAAAGATGTACCGATTATTTGGAAAACGAACGAAGTCAAATAGAGTTAAATGAGTTATTTCATTTGTTAAAGAAATATGATTTAGCAGATAGCGAAGAACAATTAAATCGGAATAAAAAAATGATAAAGTTGTTAGAAGGTTAACGAAAAACGAATCTGAATGAGCGATTAAATAAACGTTTAATTAAATGGGTTGAATGGCTGTCATGACTAGTGGAGTACTAGGATGATGGCTTTTTAATGGATAGATGGCTATTTGTACACAGCTACCAAGTACTCAGCTTTTGCTTGACCACAAAAATAATCACTGCCATAACAGCTCTCTAACCTTAAGATTGATTCCATCTACCCTGCTCATCTATCCACTTTTTCTTTTTTAAATCAAAGGACGAACTCGCATCATGCCCCGTAAAGTAGGCTCGCTTATTTACCTGGCAACTACCAGCTTGCTCAAAACAAGCAAGAAACCATTCAGCAAATACTCTGTATTCTTTTTCTTCAATTTCTTCACCATGCTTTTCATAAAACTGTTCGAATGTCTCTCTATCAGAATCTTTTAGTTGGAAATAATGAACCTCCGATAACAGCTCCTCACTACCAGCAAAACCTTCATCTGCTACATCTTCTTCAAATACTTCATTGTTTTCATTATTCATAGAAAACATCATGATCGAAATTTCATACCGGGTCGGTTCAATCGACGGCACAAATTCAATTAAGTCAACGTCCGCTGAAAACAAATAACCGTTTACCCTTTTTAGTTGTCTCGTTAATAGTTCCGTATGCTCCTGTAAATGGGTACGAACCTTTTCAATATATTGATCGACTGTAAACATGTTAATCCCTCCAAATATGTATCATTTAGTTGATTTGTTATGAAAAGATCAACTACCCCTAAAAAATCGGAGTAGTTGATTTTAAGTTTCGTTATTAACGTGCTTCTAAACGAGCGATACGCTCATCTAAATCAGGGTGAGTGGAGAATAATTTACTCATTCCACCTTTTCCACTAATTTTCATTGTCGCAACGGCAGAATCATCTGTACGATCATTTTGAACCTTTGCACGGTTGACATGAGCCTTTAATGAACGAAGAGCGTGAGCCATTTTATCATTCCCTGCTAAGTCGCCACCCCCACGGTCAGCGTGGAATTCACGGTGACGGGAATACGCATTAACAACAATGCTTCCAAGAATAGAGAACAGAATTTGGAAAATAATAATTGACGCAAAATGAACGATAAACGAATATTGCTCAGGAACGATACGTGATGCGATAATCGCAACAATTCTTGATAGGAAGACAACAAATGTATTGACGATCCCTTGTAAAAGAGTCATTGTTACCATATCACCGTTCGCAACGTGGGCAACCTCATGAGCGATAACCCCTTCAACTGCATCCTCGTCCATCGCTTGTAATAAACCTGTTGAAACCGCTACTAGTGAGCGTTTTTTAGATGGACCAGTCGCAAATGCGTTCACTTCTGGAGATTGATAAATTCCTACTTCAGGCATATGAGTTAATCCAGCCGCACGTGATAAGCGATGTACTTTCTCAACAACTGAACGTTCTATTGGTGATAAGCTTCCGTTTGGATCCAACACTTTGACCTTCATCATCATTTTGGCAACCCAACGAGACATCCCTAATGAAATAAAGGAACCTGCAAAACCAACAATAATACTAAAGAGCATAATCGCTGCAAAGTTAATACTTCCATCACTTTGGAACGATAAATCCCAACCTGTAAAATAAATAATTGCTGACCAGACGACCATAATTGTCGTCATGACCAAAATATTCGTTAATAAGAAAAGTAAAATTCGTTTTCCCATTTCGATCCCCCTGTAAATATAGTAGTGCTACTATTTTAACACGAAATAGGACAAAGTTTGTAATATTATTCACAGATTCATAATTTCACACGAACGACGGCTTTAAATCAATAAGTGTGATATAAGTTAGACAAAGCAACCTCATCTAGGTCTCTTTCCCACTCAATCAGATTATTTTTTCACATTATTTAACAGGTCTTTTTTAGTAGCCATTCCTCTTTTGGGCCGACTTCCCCCTACTAATTTTTCTTCAAGCATAATAAACCGTTTCATTTTCGTTATGACTTTATGGTAAAATTCGAGCAAGATGTTTTTCTTAAAAGAGGTGTCAGTCGTTGTGTCAAAAAGTAAAAAATAAAAAGTGCTGAACTCATTCAACAGTTTAAGCACTTATTTAAATGCCCCATTTGTCAGAGCACTATTGCTGTATCTGAGTTGAAAAGTTTTAAATGCAAAAATAACCATACCTTTGATTTCACAAAACAAGGCTACTTAAATTTGATGGTACAGCAGTCCAATAGCCACTATGACAAGACTTTATTTGAATATCGTCATCATTTAATTGTAAAAACCGATTTTTTTAGCCCATTACAAAAGCTAATCACGGATATTATACATAAAGAGAAGTTTGCAGATGATCGCAAGAGCCTAACAATATTAGATGTTGGATGTGGAGAAGGTTCTCACCTTGCACGAATTTTATCGCAAGACGGCTTAGAACGATTCACAGGTTTTGGTTTAGATATTGCAAAGGATGGCATACTACAAGCGTCCAAAAATTATGAAGGACATGTCTGGCTTGTAGGGGACTTAGCGAAATCACCATTCGCTGATTTAAGTTTTCAAGTTTTGTTAAACATTCTCTCTCCATCAAATTATAAAGAGTTTATACGTTTGCTCGCACCTAATGGCATCGTCATAAAAGTAATTCCACGCCCTTCCTATTTAAAAGAGCTTAGACAGTTCTTTTTCCAAAAACAAGAGCAGGAAGAATATCAAAATGAGAACACTTTAACTCTTTTTAAAGAAAACTTTCACCAAGTCGAACGTTACCCATTGACTTACACAAAAAAGTTACAAACAGACGAGCTCCGTTCATTAGTGAATATGACTCCATTAACATGGCAAGCAAGCGAAGAAAAAATAGAACAATTTATAAGAGAATATTCGGCTTCAGCGATTACCGTGGATTTAGAGGTCGTTGTTGGCAAATCGTAAACAGTAACCCGAACAGAATTGAAATCAGCTAAAAAGGAAAGCCACTAGCTCGACTGAACTAGTGGCAAACACTTACACTAACAACTCATTTATTCAGGTAATCGATTGTTTACCCTTCCGCTACCGCTTTTTTATAATGACCTTCTTCTATCACAACTTCTTTTTTCGTCAATGTAAAGAAAATGATGCACCCAATTAATGAAGTCATAAACATTATCGCTCCCATTGGAACAGCCGAGCTTTCATTAATTCCGACTAGTGGAGCCATTAGTGAACCAACAAATAAAGGCAACATTCCTACAACAGCACTTGCACTCCCCGCTCTATGCCCTTGTGAACGCATCGCTAATGTAGTCGCACTTGTAATAATCATCCCAATTGAACCCATATAGACAAAAATTGCTAAAACAACCATCGCTAATGGTCCTTGAACAATCGCTGTGAGTAAAAGCAATGAATTGGCACAGACGGCAATTAAGACTCCGACCCTTAATAAGCTTCTTTCATGGAATTTTTCACTTAAGCGTCCAATAGTAAAGCTACCCGCAACAATAGCTAATCCATTAATTCCAAACAAAATACTAAACACTTGAGGAGAAACTCCATAAATACCTTGGTACACAAATGGGGTTCCAGCTACATAGGCAAAGCTTCCGCCATGAATTATTCCTACTATTAGTGCATAACCAATAAATGACCTATCTCGCATTAAACTACCCATTGTTCGTAATGAATGTCCAATAGAACTTGGTTGCCTTCTTTCAAGTGGCAATGATTCTTTTAATTTCGTCGCCACAATAAAAACAATCACTAATCCTAAAACACTAAGGAAATAAAAGATCGTATGCCAAGTGGCAAATGGTAATAATAGAACCGCTCCCCCTGTCATCGGGGCAATCATTGGGGCTGTTGAATTAATCACCATTAATAAAGCAAAAAACTTCGTAAATTCACGCCCTGTAAACACATCACTCACAACCGCCCGAGAAAGCACGATCCCGGCTGATGCTGTTAACCCTTGTAAAAAACGACCAATAATAAGAACGGTAATATTAGGGGCAAGAGCACAAACTAATGAAGCAACAGAAAATAATGTTAATGAAATTAAGAGTGGTTTTCTCCGCCCGACAGAGTCACTTATGGGACCAATAATGACTTGCCCAACTGCTAACCCAATTAAAAAGGTTGTTAAACTAAACTGAACTAATGATGCACTAGCCCTTAAATCTGCTCCAATTTCAGGAAAGCTCGGTAAGTACATATCAATATTAAAAGGGCCTAATATTGCAAGAGAACTTAAAATAAATGCTAAAGCAATTCGCTTTTTCCCTGTTGGATTTTGTATCATCTCACTAACACCTTCCTTACACGATAAATTCACTAGCTCAAGCTAGTTTTGACCAAAACAAAAAGGGCTCAAAAATCTCGCCCACTAAAATCATCAACACATTGTACGACCTGTTAAATGAATATCCCTATTATAGATCGTTTCCCTAAAAATAGCTTTACTTTTGCCTCATATTTACCATACTACCATCTTGATTGAACTTTCTCTCATTAGTTAAAATAATCGCTTGAAAATATCACCAATATATTAGTTTCAACTTCTCAAAAAATCATAAATAACCCTTGAACCTCCGAAGTGGCCCAAGGGTCTATACTAATGATTAGTTACGATAATAATCATTCATACGCTCTCGATCAATATTATGTGGATCTAAGTTCCCTCTTCTAGAGCCCCCACGGAAACCTTGAGGGTCGACACCTTCATTGATGTCCTCTTCACCTAAGTTGTCATCTAACCCATCCTCAACATAAGGATCTTCTGTAGGTAATTCTTCATCCAAAATCGGATCATTAGGCTCATTGACATTCCCACAAGCTGTAAGCATACCAAAAGCTAATGCAGTTGAAACCACACCTAATACCATTTTTTTCATTTTTCTCACCTGCCTCTCCAATGGACTGTACACAAAGTATGCCCTTGAAAAAAACAAGTCATGTCATGAAAAAATTGGTCAAAGATGTTGCAAAAATTCTCTTTTAAAAAAGAATGTTCTATATAAAGTCGGGAAAGATAATATTTCTCTTACTTTGAATTGTAAAAACTTAAGTGACTAACCATTTAAACATCGGCTCTTTTTTGCGGGAAAATACGATACAATCAAACATATTTTCCGGGAAATGAACAACTTTCGTCAAAAAGCCTAATTAAATTCGACTTAAATAGGCTTTCCTAATGTCGATTCACACTCAAAATGCTTATCCCTATAAACTTTTGATGACTTTTTTCTCAGGGTCACCCTCTAAAGGTGGCTGTGCTCTTTTTATAAAGAAAGAAAGAAGTAAGGTGAACCCAAGAATAATCGTGGAAACAAAAAAGGCAAAATTAATCCCTTCCAGCTGTGATAAAATTGCAATTTGTTGAACCATCTCAGCACTTGTGTTGTTTGATGTCAGTTCTTCCGTCATTCGTTCGGCCGAAAAATTTGAGCGTGTTTGCATGACCGTAACTAATAACGCAGAGCCAATCGCTGCCGAAACCTGATTTAAGGTGCTATTCATAGCTGTTCCGTGTGGATTCAACCTACTCGGAAGCTGATTTAAGCCATTGGTCATAACTGGCATCATCACCATCGACATTCCAAACATTCGTAATGTAAAAATCATCACTAAAGTAGAATAAGGAATTTCTAATGTTAAATTACTAAAAATATAATTCGAGACGAGTGTAATCGATAAACCAGTTATCGTTAAAACCTTAGCTCCAAACTTATCAAACAGTCTTCCTGTAATTGGAGACATAATCCCCATCACAATGGCTCCTGGAAGCATTAACACCCCTGCTTCTAAAGGGGTAAATCCACGAATGATCTGTAAATAAATCGGCATTAAAAGCATTCCTGAAAAAAGGGCTAAATTCATCGTAATGGAAATAGCTGATGAAAGTGAGAACATCGGATATTGATAGACCCGAAAATCAAGCATTGGTTTTTCTAACTTAAACTGCCTAAAAATATAAATGATTAACGCAATAAATCCAACGCCTAATGTAAGTAGAACGACTAAATCAGACCAACCCTTATCACCAGCGGAACTAAATCCATAAAGGATTCCGCCAAAACCAAGCGTCGATAAAATCACAGAAAGGACATCAATCTTGATTTCCATCTGGTCATTTTTTTCTTTAATTTTAAAAGCTGCCACAACTAAAACTAAAAACGCAATCGGAGAAATAATATGAAATAAAATTGGCCAATCATAATGTTGAATCAAATAACCAGAAAGTGTAGGACCTATCGCAGGTGCAAAAATCATGACTAGTCCAAAAACACCCATCGCTTGTCCTCTTTTTTCTATCGGGAACCTAGATAACATAACATTCATAAGGAGAGGCATCATAATCGCAGCTCCTGATGCTTGTATCATTCTTCCAGCTAATAAGAAGGCAAAACTAGGTGCAAACCCACCTACGAGTGTACCTGCTGTAAAGAGAATCATCGCTGCCAAAAATAATTTTTTCGTTGAGAATCGTTGGATTAAAAAAGCCGTAATCGGTATTAATACACCATTTACTAGCATATACCCTGTCGTGACCCATTGAACGGTCGAAGGCGAAATTTGAAACTGTTCCATAATTGTAGGTAAAGCAATGTTTAACAATGTATTCGCTAAAAAAGCGACAAAGGCTCCCGCTAATAATACGACTATAAGCGCATAATCGGGTTTAATCACATCATTTTGTTGTTGCATCTTTATTCCCCATTTCTAAATAAGCAATTATCAACACCGTGTTCGATAATGCCTCCAAAGTTCTCTTCATTGATTCAACACTATGGCTTAAACCAATTCGAATAAGACAAGACTTGTTTTCTTGTAAAGAAAAACTCTTTAATAATCGCCCTTCTTACTTAATATTACAGTCATTCATTCTCTCTACCCTTCAATAACCCTTGTTTTAACCCATAAGTTAGCCTGCTTCATTCTTAAATAAAGAGCATTTTATTTCGTAAATCTAAATATCGGGTTAAACACTCCCCTAATATGGGTCACCTTTCCCTATTTAGTACTAATAATTAGATAGATAATATTCCTAAACAAATCCAAGACATGAGGGAAAATAAGAGTTAATAAAATGTTTAATTAAACCAAACTTAAGTTGCTCCTCTACAACAAAGTCATACTTCTCTTTTTACATAATTAAAGACGTTATTCCTTTTGTGCTTTCCAAATTGTCCAACGGTCCTTCTCGACTATCGCTTCTCCTGAAGGTAATACTTCATCAAGATGCGAGACTAACTCCTGAAGTTGCGCGTCCGTTAAATCATGTAAAATACTTCTTCCTGTTCTCTCCCTGATATCATTTAAAAGTTCATCCTTTGCCTTGTATTCTTTCCGGACTTCCCAAAGTTGGACTTCTGAGATCTCAGCGAAATTAGCATGTTTTAACGCAGATACAACTTGTTCACTTGTATATCTTCTTGCACTTTCTTTTTCGATTAGATGAGGAAATAATTCAAAAAAATAGCCTCTAATATGCTCTTCACTTCCTGGCAAGAGGCAATCGTCTATAGTTCGATCTTGAATTAAATAATAACCCTTACTTTGCAAGATTCGATAACTCTCACTAAAACAGGCATTTAAGTCATCAAGGTGATGAATAAGGGCACGTTCTAATAATAAATCGACAGAATCAGCTTTAATTTGAGAATCATAGGCCGTCCCTTTTTGAAAAGTAACATTATGATAATTTTTCAAATTTTCCTTCGCTGCTTCAATCATCACTTCAGAAAAGTCGATACCAATAACTGATTGAACCCCCATCTCTAATAAAGCCTTCGTGTAAATCCCCCCACCACAACCGATATCAATTGCTCGCTCGATCTTTGTGATAGGAACGAGTTTCTGAACCATCTTTAACCAATTTTGATTTGCCTTTCTAGTCATATAAGAGCTTCGGTTTTTCTGATCATGAAAATCCATTCCGATAAGTCACCCCTCCTAAAATCTGTATAATTTTATCTTATCATAATTAACCTTTTTAGTGACCTCTCAAAGTTAGCCTCCTTTAGATTTAACGAAACCTTATTAATAGTCCTCACGTAAATACATTTAAATTCAGTTTTTATAGATGAATGGAGGAACTTAAATGGAGTTTGCTTTATTTGGTATCTTTAGTTTACTTTTATCTTTAGCTGTCCCTGTTTTTGTTGTTGTTGTAACTGTTTTAGTGCTCAAATCATTTAACTTACTTCCGAAAGAAGTCTCCCTCTTCAAGCGTGTGAAGGGCGTAGCCCAATT
>NZ_ALPT02000064.1 GCF_000292245.2 Alkalihalobacillus alcalophilus ATCC 27647 = CGMCC 1.3604
AAGTAAAACAATCTTAAATTACAATGAAGCCAAAGTATGCATTGTTTTATTCACTCAAATGCATATTTTGGCTTCTTATTATTCTGTTGGGCTTTTTTCATCGATTGGTAAATCCAATGGCGATGTATGGTAAATTCCTTGGCATTCGGTGGTAAAAAACATGGCAAGGGTGGTAAAATCAAGTGGCTGTAATCACGAAGAACATGAAAGGACAAAATAAATTAAAAATAAACAAACTTATGCCATATTTACTTCAATAAAGTGACATATTTATATTACAAATACCCCTGAAAAACTTTATTTTTTATGCCATTTTATATTAAAATCCACAGTAGATTTGAAATAAAGTCGCGATGTTTATAAAAAAGATGCGATGTTTATAAAAAAGATGCGATGTTTAAAATAAAGTCGCGACGTTTATAAAAAAGTTTCGAAGCTTTGCCCCTTTGGATATGATTATCTAAAGGGGTGTTTTTGTGTCGAAAAGAAAAAGAACATCTAAAATTGATAAGTGGATTAAAGAAGGTCGGGGAACGGGCAGTGGGGCAGATTATCAGCCTTCGCTTAAAATTCAAGATGTTTCCTCATTAGGTCGGTCAACCAGATTAAAAGGTATAAAAACCGGAAGACAACATGGGTTTTTATCAGATTTGGAACGGAATTACTTTTATTTAACTGAATTTTCCGATGTTATTGTAGATATTCGTGAACAATTTCCTTTATTACCACAAGAAGAGACGATTGTCATTGCTGAAGAGCTTGGGATTAAACACCCAGCTGATCCGAAAACAGGCGTTCAAATTGTTATGACAACGGATTTTTTATTAACAGTTGATAAAGGACAATGCGTGTTTGAGGTAGCCCGTACAATAAAAATGAAGGATTGTCATAAATTACTGAAAAAATTGCATTTTTTACGAACAAACAAATATAAAATACTCATTTAAACAAAATGACTACGAACATTGAGCTTATAATAAGAAAAACCCACACATCTCAAACAAATATCGTTCGAAATACATAGGTTGAGTTTTTCTTTGGAATTTTATTTTACGAAGAACACAAATGGAAAAATTGTCTAGCTGAGAACAGCAGACAGTTTTTAACATGACTTGGTTTGGAATAAAGTTTGCTATAAATGCCGACTTTATAATACCAGATACCATTACATTTTAAACATAAATTAATCAAGCTATACGGACTTAGATTTTGGTTTGTAGACATTTTTATAAAAAAGATAACTAATTTTCTTTTACTCTATCAAATATCTGTTATTATACCTTGAACACATCACAAACTTATTCAAAGACAATACTATTTAGCTTTTGACATCATAGCTTGTTCTTTTATACTAAGTTATGAGATTTGGCATAATCGATTATGGCATAAAATTCTTCTGACGAGAACTCCTTTATTACTTTGCCATTTTCGATATAAAGGTAACGTTCCAAATACTCAACCACTTGGTTCTTGGTATTATTGAGAGTAATACCAAGATCCTCTTTCTTTATTAACTTGGGTTGAGCCTGTAATAAAGTTTCTTTTTGCAATTTGACGCCACTACTATGCCCTGTTCCATGCTTGAATATGAAAATATTGCATCGTCTTAAATCAGCGAAATAATTATTTAATAACGTAACATTTTCATTTTCAGCTAGAGTTCGAATCTGTTGTATTTAGGTTAGACTACTTTCCGATTAAAACAGGTGGAAAAAATGTTCTTCATTATCATGTTCCTCCTAATTTAAAAATCATTATACAATTTTTTGAAGTAAGGTGATTAAATGTTAAAGTTTGTTGATGAAATGCATATGCATGCTGGATTTTATGAAAAAGGTTTTGATTTAGAAGGTATATTTCTTAAGGTTCATAAAAAAGATATTTGGTGTTTATTTTTTAATTTTCATGACTTTAATATTAAAATAAGTAATGAAAGTAAATACCCGAAAGTTGAGCAATTCGGATGTTTAGTGGAGATTGTTCAGATTACTGAAGCAGAGTTTACAGATGAAATTGCAAATAATATATTTATTGATTTTTTAAAGTCAGAATCTATTATCTAAATAATTATTCTGTATAAAGTTACTGAAAAAAAACCCAAGAAGATATGATTCCCATGACACATTTGGGGATCATATCTTCTTTAGTTGCAAAAATATAGAACAAAGTAAGGGGAAAAGCTTAGTGGTAAAGGTGTGACTTTTGAGCATTGTGGATGATAGAGCCAGTGAATACGGTTAAGAGACTCACTATGGGAATGCTATTATTATTTTTACATACAACAATGGATATCGTGGCGTGAAATGATGTATGTAGGTTTGAAATAAAGTTACACCGTTTCTGAGTATGATTTATTAAGTCAATATTACTATATAAGTTTTTTGAAATCTTTTGATCAAACTTTTTTATAAAAATTGCACATTACTTCACTAAGGGAGTATACATTTTGAACCATCTTTTTTCAAAACAGGTTCTTTACATCTAATGTAAGATATGGTTTTGTGGAATGTCTTTGATCAAACTTTATTCCAAAGCTACAAACTGTTATCTCCCTGTCTCTTTCTCCTTCCTCACGCTAAAAGGTCGATACCTACTGTTAAATAGTTGGTACCTGAAGTGGAAGAAAGAGCGAAGAGAAAACGTAGGAACGCACGATGAACGCAACTTATATTTAATCGTAAAATCAATCAAAATTCGAGGCTGGATTCAATACGGGTCCAGTCTTTTTTCTTTCCTCAATCCTTGTCCAATCCCTTCTCCAATAAGACTTTCAACGATCTTTTCCCTTATCTTCTTCTTTTCTCTATTTCTTTTCAGGTGTTTCTCTTATTGTTCTCTCGTCTTTTCCCTTGTTTCTACTTTCTATTTACGGAAGAACTTTTTAATATTGTCGGAATATTCAATTCAGTCAAGAGTAGAAAAAAGAAGGAGAAAACGGATGTTTTAGGGAAGAGCTTTTTAGCAGGGGGACAGTAACCGAATTAAGAATGGGTATGGACAATCTTTAGAACTGATTACAGCCATTGATATGTACCACCTCTGACATAGCACTTACCACTAAATGACAAAAACTGTACCGAAGAATGACAGACTAGTTTACCACTGAAATCCTTCTGGTGATAAAGCATATAAAAAATGTTATAAAAGTTGATTGATTTTCAATATGGCCAGGGTTTTGTAAACCGTTCAGGATGAGTCTAGTGGTACATAGTAGACTAAATATTACGCAACAAACAATTAAGATTAAACTTTATTTTTCTTAATTCGAAAGCATAAACTAATAACGATTCATCCATTATTTAAAATTTGGGTTGTCACAGTGGATCTTGAATTCGTACAAATGATGAACGAATTGTGACATTTTTGGAAATTACAAGGGAAATTTGCAGAATAGTAATAAAATATTTATATCTTGATAAATTTGGAGGTTATCTATGAAAAGAAAAGCCATCACTTTTCTTATATTGGCAATCATCACTACTATTGCATTTTCTTTGAATCATAACGATCTAACTAGAACAACCGATCTTGATAAATTGATTAAAGACGTAGAAACAAAAACTGAAAAATTACTAAGTAAAAGTAATATTCCTGGGGCAGCAATTTCTGTGCTAGAAGATGGCCAAGTTACATGGATAGGTACGTTCGGTTATGCGGATCTTGACGTTAAAAGGAAAGTTGATCAAAACACTGTGTTTCAAGTTGCTTCGATTTCTAAATCAGTGACAGCACTTGGTGTGATGAAATTGGTGGAGGATGGTCTCATCCATTTAGATGATCCTATTGAGAATTATATAACAAGATGGCAGCTACCTGAAAGTGAATATGACCCAAAAGCGATAACAGTGCGAGGGTTATTAAGTCATACATCAGGGCTATCTGTCGGTGGAGGTTATCCTGGCTACGAGTCCAATACACAGCTGCCTACTTTAGAGCAATCACTTAGTGGGATTGGTGGAGGTTCAAAACCTGTTGAATTAGAAAATGAACCTGGAGCACGGTATAGCTATTCAGGTGGTGGTTATAACTTACTGCAACTCATGATCGAAGAAGTAATAGGAGAAGACTTTCATTCATATCTAAATGAAGTTGTTCTTGCACCGTTAGGAATGGAAAATAGTAGTTTTCAATGGGATGATCATCTCCAAGATAAGACAGCGAAAGCTTACGATGTAAAACTACAGTTGTTACCAAACTACATATTTACCGAGAAAGCAGCGGCCGGACTTTATACAACGATAGAAGACATGAATAAGTTTATCATTGCTGAAATCAATAGCTTTCACAGATCGGGGATTTTAGAAGCTGACACGGTTCAAGAGATGTTTAGCCCTATTTTAGAAGTTAGAGGTTTTGAAAGCTTTATTAATGATGAGGCGGCATTAGGTCATTTTATTAATCACGCAAATAACCGTATAATCGTTACACATGATGGAAGTAACAACGGTTGGAAAGCACATTTTTCGATGGAACCACAAACAGGAAATGGGCTTATTATATTAACGAATGGAAATAACGGTACTTATTTGTTAAATGAATTAGTTAGTGCTTGGTACTATACAAACTTTGGGATCGAACGCCAGTTTGATCAATTAAGGCATACTGTAATGGCGACGGTGTATGCTCTCTCAATATTGATTTTATGTTGGTCATTAAGTGTCATAGTTAATTTAGTTTCTGCTTTTATTAAGAAGGAGTTAATAGTTACTACGTATTCAAATAAGAAAGTTCTTTTATCAAAAGTGCTCATATCCATTGTTTTAGTGAGTGGAGCGTTTCTTTTGAGCAAGATTTCGGTACTGATTTTATGGTTCATTGATCCGTTTATTGTAATCCTACTCGTCACATCTGTCTTTATTAGAACAATATTAGCAGTTTTACAACTATACATAAGGGAGAGGGAGATACGTAAACATGTATTGAAGAGATCGATGAAGAAAAGGTTTTTGTTTAATAATTTGTGATAATCTCTGTAAGGCACTTCAGATGTTTTAGAAAGTCCGATTGTTTTGATGAATTTTAGTTACTAACATTAATGTCCGTGAACAGTAGGTTTGAAATAAAGTTGTGCTGTTTATAAAAAATTTGCACCGATTTACCCCTTTGGATATGATTGTCTGAAGGGGTGTTTTTATGGAGAGAAGAACACCTAAAATTGAGAAGTGGATTAAAGAAGGTTGGGGAACTGGTTCTAATACGTTTTAAAATAAGAAAGGAAAGAAAGATGATGGATGGAAAAAATGAACTTGTTCCACAATTTGTTCAACAAAAAGCGAAAAGCTTAGGTGATGAAGGTGAAAAATGGTTGCATCATTTAAAGGATATGATCGATGATTTGGAACAGAGATGGGGCATACGTGTAGAACAAACGCTTGAAGGTGGCTCGGAAGCTTTTGTAGCTGAAGTTACTACTCAAGACGGCAATAACGCTATTCTAAAATTAATGATGCCCCAGATGGAAGGAAACTCAGTATTTGAGCAAGAAGTTACAGCTCTACGGGTTGCAAACGGAGACGGCTATGTACGGCTAATCAAAGCAGAGCTGAGTCAAAGAGCTATCTTATTGGAACGTTTGGGTCCACCTTTGCATCAACTAGGGTATTCTACTAAAGAAGAAATGGAAATTATCTGTTCGCTGCTTAAACGCTCATGGCAGCCTATACAACAGCCCCATCAACTACAATCGATTGATGAGCTTATTAAATGGTTTACGAATTTTATACCGGAACTCTGGAATAACCTTGGAAAGCCATGTTCAAAGGCACTTATCGATCAATCGCTCACATTTTTAGAATCTCGATTAACCAATATAGACTTCACAAAAGCTGTTTTGGTTCATGGGGATGCTCATCATGGAAATGTTCTTCAGGACTTAACTAAGACTCATCCTTCATTTAAATTGATTGACCCTGATGGTTTGATAGGCGAACCATCCTACGACTTAGGTGTCCTCATGCGAGAGTGGCTCGATGAATTAATAGAAGATCCTTTAGAAATTGGCAAAAAGCGTTGTGCTTTACTTGGACAATTAACCGGCGTAGACACGCAAGGGATATGGGAATGGGGATACATTCAATCGGTCTCTACAGGTTTATTTTTAATCAAAAGTGACCAAGAACAATTCGGCCGCAACATGCTTAAGGTAGCAGAAGCTTGGAAAAAGATTAGCTCATAGTAGGTTTACTGATTCATGAAAATTGCTCGATTGTTGAACAAAATTAGGTAGAAAATGATCAAACTTTATTTCAAACCAACATACTGTTGTTTTGAAATAAAGTTCTTACTTGAAAAATAATGTTTAGAAGAGCTCAGTCAATTAACGGCTGAGCTGTTTTTTTATTTAGATATAAGAATGATTTCTCGAACCGATTCAATCACTTCTAAACCTTACACCATAAGGGTAATTGGGGTGAATTTGAATTAATGTGTGGTGGTCTCGTTTCATTAAAGATGCATCTGTATACATTTCTAATTTTGTTATGATAACTAAAATTTGTAGCACCTTGCAGTTTCGTTGGTAATCTCTCTTGTCTTTGGTATAGTTAGTATAATTCGTTTTGTTTTTAACTTGATTATTGTTTTTGGTCTTGTAGCTCTTTTGATATATTTCGGTTGTGCTGGTTAATTGAGTTATCAGACCGAGTCGATTGACCGGTTATATAGCCAACTTTCGCTCTTATTCTTTATATATCTTCGTTCTATAATTTTATCCTCCGCCATTAAGTACGTTTTGAACCACTTATTAGGTCTAGGGATAAAATAGACCTCTTCAAAATATGGGTATTTGCTAATGTAATCGTTTTTCGACGTTGTTAATTCATTTGTAATTTTCTCAAAATCCTCCAGTTTGCCACTACTCCAATTAGACCAGCAATCGCAAGATATATGCAACAAACAAAGGTGTTGAAGTAAGTGATTCAGTAAGGATTCTAAACATGCCCACAGCGAAAATAAGTAAACTACCTACAAGTGTAATAATCGTGCGAGTTTTTTTAGTCAATTTACAAACCTCCAAGATAATATTCGCCTAATAAAATGTTAACACACATGGAATTTAATGTTAATAATTATTGAACTATTCTGCTCGTTAGTGGGAGTGCAATCTATGTATATCTGTATGGATATGAAAAAGATTGGTTATTTATACCCTTGCTAAAATCTCCTTCCCTCTGCTACAGAGTCGGTACCTCCTGTTAAAAAGTTGGTATCTGAAGTGGAAGAAAGAGAGAAGAAAAACGCAGGAAAGAACGATGTGCTTAAGTGTCATTTTAGTATTCAAGATGTTTCCTCATTGGGAAGAACCACTCGCTTAAAAGGTCTTAAAAACGAATAGGTAGTACGAATACTTATCTAATTTGGAACGAGAATATACTGATTTTTTTGTTGGTATTCGAAAACAACTTCCTTTATTACTGTCGGATCTGTTCGAATGAAAATTCTAAAAAAACAAACAAATAATTGAACTATTTTATCTCCTCCGTTATAATAGGTTCATTGTGTTCATATACAGTATACAATTGTCCTTTCGATAATGGTTATATTGTTAATAATATGTTGGGGTGACTATCATGAAATTACTAGAGGCGATAAGCAGTTTTGCGGGGAAATATTTTGTTTTTCTTGTTATTGGGGCGAGTGTGCTGGCATTCTTTGTTCCAGAACCTTTTTTACCGATAAGCAGTTATGTACCCATTTTACTAGGTATCATTATGTTCGGAATGGGGATGACGTTAAAACCAGTTGATTTTAAGATGGTAGCTAAGCATCCGTTACCAGTTGTTTTAGGCTTAATTGCTCAATTTACAATTATGCCCTTAACCGCCTTTGCGATTGCCTACCTTTTAAATCTTCCTGCTGAGTTAGCCGCTGGATTAGTATTATTAGGATCGGTTCCAGGAGGGACATCTTCCAATG
The DNA here is from genome assembly GCF_000292245.2 of Alkalihalobacillus alcalophilus ATCC 27647 = CGMCC 1.3604. Taxonomy (GTDB): domain Bacteria; phylum Bacillota; class Bacilli; order Bacillales; family Bacillaceae_D; genus Alkalihalobacillus; species Alkalihalobacillus alcalophilus. The sequence goes on from NZ_ALPT02000064.1 coordinate 7,915, forward strand.
TGATGGTGTACCTTGCCAAAGGAGATTTGCCTTTATCGATAACGATGACATCCTTTTCTACTTTGGTTGCACCGTTAGCAACACCAGCTATTTTATATGTATTGGCGAACCAATGGATGCCCGTTCATTTTTGGGATATGTTTACGATGATTGTTCAAGTGATTATTATACCGGTTTCACTAGGTCTTATTATTAAAAAATTCCTGCCGAGCTTTTCCTTAAAGGCAGAGAAAGGAATGCCACTTGTTTCAGTATTAGCTGTGCTCGCGATTTTGTCTGCTGTAGTGGCAGCTAATCAAGCCACGTTAATGGAAGCGGGTCTCATCGTCTTTTTAGCTGTTATCTTGCATAATGCTGCTGGGTTAACTCTTGGATACGCAGCAGCTGCTGCCTTTAAACTGTCACCTAGTCAACGGCGAGCGGTCTCTATTGAGATTGGCATGCAAAACACAGGGCTTGGAGCAACCTTGGCGACTGCTCATTTAACCCCTTTTGCAGCGATTCCAAGTGTTATTGGTGCCGCTTGGCATAATTTCACGGGAACGATACTAGCTACTTACTGGTCACGGAATGAAATAGTAGATGACCAACAAATAAATCAGAGCAGTCAGCCAGAGAAGGACAAAGTCGTTTAGGAAATCTGAGAAAGAGCTTTTTTAGGAAACTTATTAAATAAACTTCACGGTTGAGAATTAGGCTTAAGAGTAGAGTTATAAAAGGTAGAAACACCCCTTTAGACATGATTATCTAAAGGGGTGTTTTCTGGAAGGGAAATTAATAGTTAGACTTGTAGTTTCTATACGTCTGACCTAACCACAAAATAGCAAGAGCAATCATTAATCCAACAATAGAGAAGGATAAAATGATTAATTGAATATCAAATCCTCTAGAAACGAGTAAAGTTACACTTGCATAGGCAAGCGGATCAAACCCGTTCATTGCTAAGAAGACAATACTCATGACTCTCCCCATAATACGGGGATCCGTATCTTCTTGGGCGGAAGTGAAAAAGGGGATTGAAACAAATGTCATGGTAAATCCAATTAAGAACGCCAATGTTGTCAAAATATACAAATTAGGAATTTGACTAAAGGCTATAGCGACGATTAATGTGGCAATTAATCCAGCAATCGAGGTGAATCCCCGACGACGAATTTTGACTACACCAATTATGGCTGTACTTACTAGCATCCCCACGCCTAAAGCAGCTTCAATGTAACTAAGATTAATCGGTGTCCCTCCATACGTTTCCACTAAAATCGGAATGGCAATCGATATCGCTCCGAAAGCAAAGAAGTTTAACGTAATTAAAATAAGAATACCTGTCATTAAAAATTTACTTGCTTTTACATAGGAAAATCCTTCTATGAGATCTTTAAGCGGTGTTTGTTTTATTGTATTGTCTACGGGACCTTCTTTTAAGAAAGGTGGAAACATAAAAAAGGCAGAGAAAAGAACAATAATAGCCGAGACTAAATAACCCGCTGTTACGCCACCAAATTCCATGACACTCCCAGCTATAATAGGTCCAATAACAAAACCAAGCTGACCCAATCCTTGAATAGCGGCATTTGCTTGTTTTATTTGGTGTTTCTGGACTATTTTCGGGATTAAGGATGTTCCTGCTGGTCCAGAAAAAGCATCTAATGTTCCAAAAAAGAATCCCAAAATTATCAAGTATCCAAATGTTAACTGATTGGCATTGTTCAATAAAAAGATGATAACGAGAAGAACTCCTTGGATGGAACTCGTACTGAACATAATGGTCGTCTTCTTGAATTTATCAGCAAGAACTCCACCAAATGCCATCATGAGAATACGTGGCACAGTAACGGCAATAAGTATAATGCCCAATGAGCTAGCAGAACCTAAATCAGAAATGACAAACCAAGTGGTTGTCATGAAAAACATACTAAAACCAATAATCGCCAAAAAACTCCCGAGAAATAGAAAGATAAAAGGTCTATTTCTAATTAATGATTGTTGTTCCATACATAACCTTCCTCCTCAAATTTAATACATATCCAATCATAGATTGTGACGTAATGTCGTAAGCAAGCTTTTTCTAATAACTCAACTTTCGCATCAAGAAAAAAATAATAGGCCCTCCGGCGGTCGCTCCCAAACAGACACTCCGCGTCCTGCAGGACGCGGAGTATGGTTTTGGTAGCGACAGCCGAAGCGCTTCTTTTAGTGAACAGATTCTTTCAACAGCCTACGAAGAGATGTGTTCAGACTGTCAACGATTAAGGGTCAATTATACGCTGCGAAAGTTGAGTAATAAAAAAAACGCCATTTTAGTTTCGTTAACTTATATTAGTAAAACGATTAACAAGTGTATTGATTGTGACCTTACGTAACAGTTTATAATTCAGTAAGGAGGGAGGTCTTCACATGGAAGTAACAATTGGTCAGTTTGCAAAATTAGTAGGTTCAACGGTGAGAACACTACGGTACTACGATAAAATCGGGTTGCTTACTCCGAAAAATTTGAATAAAAATGGGCGAAAAGTATATACACGATTAGATTGGGAACTTTTTCAGCAAATAATGATTTTAAAACATTTTGGTTTATCTTTAAATGAAATAAAAGAACAAATGACTAACCAGAAGTTAAAAAATCGAGAGTTATTGCGGGTACAGAAGCAGTTAATTGAAAAAAAACAAGCGGAATTAAATGATAAGTTAGAAGTAATTACGAGGATGGAGCGGCTATACACCATTGAAGGGATTTCTGAGGAAGAATTAAATGAATTTGCTTTTATTATGCTTGATTTATTTAGACGGGAAAAATCACAAATCCAAGTATGGGAAGAACATTTTATAGCTGACAAGCAGCTCATGAAAGAAATAAAGTTGCTTCATGATCCAGAATATAAGAAGAAAATGGATAGAGAAACATGGCATTTAATTCAAGCGATTAGAAAGGCTATTCAGTCTAATGATTCTACAAGCAGAAACAAAATACAAGAAATTCTAAATAAAATGGATAACTTATTTCCAGCGAGTAAAAGCTTTTTAAGTCTTACTGATGATGATCATTTTCTTTCCAAACACAATCATGAGTTTAATAATTATTTTCCTGAAGACATCGCTAGATATATTTATAAAGAAATGAAAGCGTATTATGATGATAAAGAAAATAGTAGCGATAAAGATAATAATAAGTAAGGTAACAGGGGGAACTTTTTACGGGTTCTTCTAATTTAACGTAAGATGTGAGTTGGTGAGGTATCTTTGATCAAACTTTATTTCAAACCTACTGATCTCCCCAACTAAAAATTCAGTATCCAAAGTAGATGAAAGAGAGAAGGGGAAATCAGGAAAGCGCTATGTACTCAACCTTCATTCAATCGTTCAGACTGGATTCAATAAATTATTAAATACCTTTTAGAGTATTATAATGAGTTGGTTTAGGGAGAATTCAACTGTAAAAAAAGAAACGATAGCTGCTTAAACTATTCATTAAACGTTTATTTAATATGAAAGTTTACTTATAGTTAGGCTGAATCTAATAAGGGATTCAGCTTATTTTTTGTTTTATACGAACCGGACTTAGCGAGAATTTTTTTAGAAAGTCTATTCATGTAATTCGCTAAACACTGTGCTTGCTACGGTGATTGATGGAGACACAAATAACGTGATAGGAACTATACCAGTTGGTGATTTTCCTTATGGGATCGGAGTGAACCCAAATACGAACATGATTTATGTTACAAATATTAATAACAATAATGTCTCAGTGATTAGTGGACTAACAAATACGGTGGTGGCTACGGTACCTGTTGGGGCTTCCCCACGTGGAGTGGGAGTAAATCCAAATACGAACACGATTTATGTCGCCAATACAAATGATAATAGTGTCTCAGTCATTGAGGGAATAACTAATACGGTGATTGCCACGGTTCCGGTTGGAAATGAACCATGGGGTATTGGAGTGAATCCTTAGTTACACATGAGCACAGTAAGCAGATAAAAAAAAGCCCCTAAAAAAGCGATGACTTTTTCAAGGGCTTTATGTTTTAAAGTTTAAACGAACTTTTTAATGAAACGATGAGATTAAAAACGGGTTTTTCCGGTGTTGTGTCTTTTGGATCGACATTAAAGTAACCATGTCTGAAAAATTGAAACTTCTCTTGTGCTTGAACATCCTTCATTGTTGGTTCAACAAAGCCTTGAAGGACTTGTAAAGATTGGGGGTTGATTTGCTCAAGGAAGTTCTTTTCCGTGCCCTCTTCATTGTTTAAAAGGAGTGGCTCATATAAACGGAATTCAGCTGGTATCGCTTGTGAGGCTTCGACCCAATGAAGCGTTCCTTTTACTTTTCTTCCGGTGAATCCAGACCCGCTTTTTGTTTCAGGATCGTACGTACAATGAATTTCGATCACATTTCCTTCTTCGTCCTTAATGACGTCTTCGCACTTAATGAAGTAGGCGTGTTTTAAACGAACTTCGTTACCTGGGAATAAGCGGAAATATTTTTTCGGAGGGTTCTCCATGAAGTCTTCTTGTTCAATGTAAATTTCTCTGGAAAATGGGATTTGACGCATGCCCATTTCAGGATTTTCTGGATTGATTTCGGCATCAAGCATTTCAACTTGTCCTTCTGGATAATTCGTAATCACAACTTTTAATGGGCGAATGATTCCCATCGTACGTGGAGCCTTCAATTTTAAATCTTCACGTACAAAGTAGTCTAACATTTGCGAATCGACTTCTCCTGAGCCTTTAGAGACTCCTGTTTCGTTTACAAATGTACGGATCGCCTCAGGTGTATACCCTCTCCGTCTTAATCCAGAAATCGTTGGCATTCGTGGGTCATCCCAGCCATCGACGATTTTTTCGTCTACAAGTTGTTTCAGCTTTCGTTTACTCATAACCGTATTTGTAATGTTTAAGCGTCCGAATTCCGTTTGTTCAGGAATATGCTCCATCTCACATTCAGCGACTACCCAATTATAAAGTGGGCGTTGATCTTCAAATTCAGTCGTACATAAGGAGTGAGTTACGCCTTCAATCGCATCCTCTAACGGATGAGCAAAAGCATACATTGGGTAAATGCACCATGCATCGCCAGTGTTATGATGTGTCGCATGAGCAATTCGATAAATGATCGGATCACGCAAATTGATATTTGGTGAACTCATGTCGATTTTGGCACGTAAAACTCTTTCACCGTTACCGAACTCCCCGTTACGCATTTGTTCGAAAAGTTTAAGGTTTTCCTCGATGGAGCGATTTCGATAAGGACTGTCCTTACCTGGTTCTGTTAACGTTCCACGATATTCACGAATTTCTTCTTGGGACAAATCATCAACATAGGCTTTTCCCTTTTTAATGAGTAGAACAGCTCGATCATACATTTCTTGAAAGTAATCCGAAGCAAAGAAAAGGTCATCCCATTTATAACCTAACCATTCGATATCTTCTTTAATGGCCTTGACATACTCGCTGTCTTCCTTAAGGGGGTTCGTATCATCAAAACGAAGGTTCACTTTCCCGTTGAAATCATTAGCTAAGCCAAAATTGATCACAATCGATTTCGCATGTCCAATATGTAGGTAGCCGTTTGGTTCTGGAGGGAATCGAGTGACGACATGGTCTCGCTTCTTTGTTTCTAAGTCTTTTTTTATTAAGCTCCGTAGAAAATTGGAATTTTCCATTTTGTATCATCCTATCTTTAAAATTCTATGTGCATCATTTTTCCATATTATCTGTTGAACATATTGTATCACAAGTCATTGTATGAGCAAATGTACGTTTAATGATACATTTGGCGATATTCAGTAGGCGTTATTCCTTCATGTTCAAGAAAACGTTTGTTGAAATAACTAATACTTGTATAGCCGGATCGTTCGGCAATTTCTTTAACCGTCATCTTATTATCTTTAAGTAATAATTGTTTGCTGCGTTGTAACCTGCATAATGTAATGAAGGCCATCGGTGTCATCTGTGTCGCCCGTTTAAATAATCGACAAAAATAGTAGGTACTAACTTGTGCTTCATTTGCCCAATAATCCAATTCAAATGGTTCACATGCTTTGCTTTGCATTTGTGGCAAAAGGGTATGAATTCGATCATCTAATTCGGTTTTTTCTCCTAAATGTTTGGGCTGAACATTTGTGATGAATTCGAGTAGAAAAGCATAAGTAGCAGTTGAAATTTGTGAGAGCTGTAGTAAGCAATGTTGCTCTGCCTTATGAAGAAGATGTTCATGGGCAGCTTCTAAATGAGCGATTTTTTGAGCTTTCCACAAGATAAATCGTTGAAATCCTTTTTCAGAAAGAAACGATTGAAGGTGGTCTCCGTAAAAGTGGACCCATCTAATATCCCACGGATCCTCTTCGCTACTATAATAACATTGCTGCTGCATCGGAAAATATAAAAAAGCATCCCCTCTTTTGACTAAAAAGCGTTCTTGATCGATTTCAACGTAACCAGTTCCTGAGAGAATAAAATGAATGCTAAAGTTGTTTAATGTTCCTACTTTTCTCGCTACATAATGATCTACATCATCCCAATAATGACCAATCGATTCAGGGAGAATGAGATATTCGTGTTTTGTTAATGTAGGGAAGAGTGTTTGTCTGCGCATCAGGAAGCTCTCCTTTTGATGATGATTTAAACGTATTTTAGAGTTGCTGAATGAATAGAGAGACAAGCATGGTTATAGCAGATGAACGAAAAGTCACCTTTCTTTTTTTATGTGCAATATTGTTTTATCGTAAGTCAATAAGCTTTTATTTTTATTTCATTCTTTATTTATTATACTAGCAATATAGTGTTAAGTAAAAGGAGGCTTACAATGGAAAAGGTTCGTTGGGGGATTATCGGAAGTGCGAATATTGCCAAAAAAGCAGTGATTCCAGGTATACAGCAATCAGAAACAGGAGAGGTTGTCGCGATTGCTAGTCGAACGAAAGAAAAAGCAGAGGAAATGGCAGAAGAGTTGTCGATCCCAGTAGCCTATGGAAGCTATGATGAGTTATTGGATGATCCAACAATTGAAGCCGTTTACATTCCGTTACCGAATCATCTTCATAAAGAGTGGACGATTCGAGCAGCTGAAGCGGGCAAGCATGTGTTATGTGAAAAACCAGCAGCCTTAAATGGCGAAGAAGCGAAAGAAATGGAAAAGGCTTGTGAAAAAGCAGGAGTCATATTGGCTGAGGCATTTATGTATCGATACCATCCTCGTTATTCGCTGATTAAAGAGATAATGGAGTCAGGAGAAATTGGTGAGATACGTGGAATTCACGGGACATTTACCTTTAATAATGCACAAAATTTTAGCAATATTCGGTATAAAAAGGAATGGGGCGGGGGTTCATTATATGATGTCGGTGTTTACCCCATTAGTGCAGCACGAATGTTACTAGGGAAAGAGCCGCAAGCAGCAACCGTTCATGCTTTCTTTTCTGAAGAGCATGATGATGTTGATATGATGGCATCTGGACTATTGGAATTTGATCAAGGTGTTTCATTGACCTTTGATTGTGGGATGTGGGCAGCTTTTCGAAATACGCTTGAAATTGTTGGGACAGAAGGTCGAATTGAAGTTCCTTCAGCATTTATTACGGGGCAATCAGCGGAAGATCATTTTTTTGTGATTACGAATGATGGAAAAGTAGAGGTTGAAGTACCGAGGCTTAATCAATATGCATTGCAAGCAGATGCGATTGGGAAGAGGATTCGTAATGATGTTCCCATTCCATATCCAGCTTCAGATGCTGTTTTAAATATGAAGGTACTTGAAGCATGCTTATTGTCAGCCGAAGAACGTCGGCGAATTGAAATCAAGTAGGAGGATTTTACTATGAAAACGATTCATATTCAAGGTCTAGAGAAACCAGTATCTGTTTTGATTCAAGGATCCGATTATTTTCGCCCAAGTAATTATGAAACCGTTTGTGAAGTGTTAGATCGCTTTTTTTCCATTGGTGGGAATACGATTGATACAGCCCATGTCTATTGCGGAGGAGAGAGTGAAGTGGCGATTGGACAATGGATGCGGGAGCGAGGCAATCGTGAGGACGTCATTATTTTAACGAAAGGGGCTCATCATGATCAAAATGGTCCACGAGTCAATCCGGAGGCTATTTCAAAAGATTTATTTGAAAGCTTAGAACGTCTTGGAACCGATTATGTTGATTTATATGCCCTGCATCGTGATGATCCGAATGTTCCTGTTAGTGAAATAATGGATGTGTTAAATGAGCATATTGTAGCTGGAAGAATCAAAGCAATCGGTGGGTCGAATTGGACGGTCGAGCGGATTCAGGAAGCTAACGAGTATGCAGCTTCTAAAGGACTGATTGGCTTTACATTTAGCAGTCCGAACTTGAGTTTAGCTAAGCCAAATGAACCGTTTTGGGCGGGGTGCGTTTCAGTAGCAGCAGATGATTGTAAGTGGCACAAAGAGCAACAAATTCCAATTCTTTCATGGTCTTCCCAAGCGCGAGGCTTTTTTACAGGGCGTTTTTCTCCTGAAGATCGGAGTAATAAGGATCTCGTTCGAGTTTTTTATAATGAGGCGAACTGGGAGCGTCTCCGCCGGGCGGAAGTTTTGGCGGAAGAAAAAGGGGTTACAGCTATACAAATAGCTCTTGCTTATGTGCTCAATCAACCATTTCCGACAGGGGCATTGATTGGTGCACAAAATGAACATGAATTGATGTCATGTCTAGAAGGCTCAGAGATCCGCTTAACAGAGGACGAGTTACGTTGGTTAGAAGATGTAGATTTACTAGTAGAGAAAAGATAAGTGGTTATAAATGGATATTGGATGGTGAAGGTATTGCTTCAATTGAGAAGGAATGCCTTTCTTTTTGGGCAAATTACGGAAATCAAGTAGAGATTAAAGGTATTACGGTCTATGTGAATGGTTTTATATTTTAGAATTACAATAGTAAAAAAACAAGGACTGTGAATAAGCTAAAATCACAGTCTTTATCTTTTCTTTACTTATGATACAAGCCATTCATATAAAGATAAGTTAATTGTTCTCTAATTTCTTGTATTGAAAAGTGGCTTTCACCTGTTACACTTTCCCACATAAACATTTCATTTGCATAAAACCACCCGCGAGCGATAAGGGCTGGGTTAAGGTGGTTGGAGGCTAGTCCTTTTGATTGAGCAAAGGTAATGTCTTTGGTGATACTTATAATAAATCGTTCTTGAATTTCACTCCAACGTTTAGCAACCGCTGTTGAGACACCTCTAGCTTCGTTTAAGACGCTCATCATTTTTGCTTCTTGTTTGGCTATTGATAAAAACAGTTCGACTTGCTCTTGAATGCAGCTCTGGGCTTCTTCAACCGTATTAGGTACAAATGAACGCTCAGCAACTTGATAAAATTGGTTCATTAATTCATCGACTAATTCAATTAAGAGCTCATCTTTGTTTTTGAAATAAACATAGGCGGTGCCATATCCAAGACCGGCTTTTTTGATGATTTGTGAAATCGTTGTTTTTGTAAATCCTTGTTCAATAAAAATCGTTCGACCAGCTTCAAGGATTCGAAGGCGAGTTTGGACTGCTTTTTCTTCTCTAGATGACAACGCTTTCTTCATTAAGTCCTCCTCCTTTTTTCTTTAAAGTGTATTACAATATTTTAATGACATCAAGTCGTTGACATGGTGTCATTAATTGTTTTATAGTAATGGCATAAGGATTTTAACGTTCAGAATGAATTATCTGAAAAAATGAAAGGTTTAAAAAAGGAGGTCTATTATGACTCGGCAATTAACTTATGAAACGGCAATAGCTTTAGATAAGCAAGATTCTCTAGCTTCATTTCGAGAAGAGTTTTATTTACAAGACAATCAAATTTATTTAGATGGTAATTCTCTCGGTTTATTATCAAAGCGAGCTGAGAAAACATTGCATACACTGATTGATTCCTGGAAAACATTAGGGATTGATGGCTGGACGGAAGGGAATTATCCATGGTTTTATTTATCAGAATCATTAGGGGATAAAATGGCTCAACTTGTCGGGGCTTTTGAAGATGAAGTAATTGTAACCGGTTCCACAACGACCAACTTACATCAGCTTGTCGCTACTTTCTACAAACCAGCTGGAAAGCGAACGAAAATTTTAGCGGATGAACTGAATTTTCCCAGTGATATTTATGCCCTGCAAAGCCAAATACAACAAAAGGGCTTCGATTATCAAGAGCATTTAGTCCAAGTGAAAAGTGCAGACGGTCATACTTTAAAAGAAGAAGACATTATTGAAGCGATGACCGATGAGATTGCTCTTATTTTATTACCGAGTGTTCTTTATCGTAGTGGTCAGATTCTTGATATGAAGCGTCTGACAGAAGAGGCTCGTCAAAGAGGGATTGTCATCGGCTTTGACCTGTGTCATTCGATTGGCTCGATTCCGCATGAACTGAGCGAATGGGGAGTCGATTTTGCCTTTTGGTGTACGTATAAGCATTTAAACGGAGGACCGGGATCGGTTGGGAGCCTTTATGTAAACCGCAAGCATTTTGGTACAGCACCAGGTCTTGCTGGCTGGTTTAGTTCGAAAAAGGAAAAGCAATTTGATATGGAACATACGTTAACTCATGCTGAAGATGCTGGAGCTTTTCAAATGGGCACTCCACATGTTCTCAGCCTAGCTCCTCTAATTGGTTCATTGGAATTATTCCATGAAGCTGGTATTGAGCAAATTCGTCAAAAGTCGTTAGCTCTTACTCGCTTTATGAAGGAGTTAATGGAGCAAGAGTTAAAAGGTGAACAGTTTGTTTTCCGTAACCCTGATCAAGATGATAGACGTGGTGGGCATTTATACATTGAACATCCAGAGGCTGCTCGTATCTGTAGGGCATTAAAGGATGAAGGTGTCATTCCAGATTTCCGTACACCAAACGGAATCCGACTAGCTCCAGTTGCTCTTTATAATTCATTTGAAGATGTTTGGAATAGTGTCCAAATTTTAAAACGAATTATGAAAGAAGAACTATATAAGAAATACGAGAATAAGCGAGGAGTCGTGGCGTAATGAACGAGGCAAAATGGATCGATATTTCTCAACCGTTAGATGACAAGCTCGCCCATTGGCCTGGAGATACACCATTTCAATATGTAACAGAATATACGAAGGAACAAACGGGTTCGGTCAATATTGGAAAAATGACAACGAGTCTCCATTCAGGGACACATGTTGATGCCCCATTTCATTTTGATAACAGCGGTGCCCGTATTCTTGATTTAGATCTTGAGCTCTTTATCGGGCAAGCTCGTGTGATTGACGGTTCCTCTTTTACGATGTTAAATGAAGAAATGTTTTCTCATTTTAATTTAGATGGAGTGACTCGGCTACTGGTTAAGACATTAGTTCCGAATAATCCAATTCATTTTCCAGCGGATTTCCCTTCAGTAACTACTTGTGGAGCTAATTATTTAGGGAAAAAAGGGGTTAAATTGATTGGGGTGGATGTTCCTTCGGTCGATCATCCTGATAGTAAAGAATTAAGTGGGCATCATGCTCTTTTAAAAAATGAGATAGCGATTTTAGAGAACGTCATGCTTGATTCTGTTCCAGATGGAGATTATGAACTAATTGCTTTACCACTTCCTATAAAAGAGGGAGATGGCAGCCCCGTTCGTGCTGTTATTCGCCCATTACTTTTAGATGAAAAAGGAGAATAATGATGACAGAAAATCCGAAAACGACTGCAAATGAAAAAGGAATTTATACGGACTTTAAGAACAATATGACGTATGGGGAATACTTAAAGCTTGATCAAATTTTATCAGGACAAGAGCGTCTTTCCGACCACCATGATGAAATGCTCTTTATCATTATCCACCAAGTAAGTGAATTATGGATGAAGTTAATTTTGCATGAAACAAATGCGGCGATTGAATCGATTCAGTCAGAGGATTTTCAATCATCGTTTAAGCGATTAGCCCGTGTATCTAAAATTCAATCTCAAATTATTCAAGCTTGGGATGTTTTATCAACGTTAACACCAGCTGAATACATGGAATTCCGTGAGTCACTTGGACAAGCATCAGGATTTCAATCTTATCAATACCGTAAAATCGAATTTGCACTAGGTTATAAAACACCACATATTTTAAAAATTTATGAAAAAGATCCGATTTTGCATAAAGAGTTAAGCGATGCATTTCATAGTCCTGGACTTTATGATGTTGCGATTGAAGCTTTGGCTAAAGCTGGATTTTCGATTAATGTGGATCTTCTTAATCGAGATTACTCAAAGCCGTATGAAGAAGACGAGAGTGTGAAGGAAGCTTGGATGGCTGTATATCGTAATGTTGATAAGCATTGGGACTTATATCAGCTAGCGGAAAAGTTAGTTGATATTGAAGACTGGCTTCAACAATGGCGCTTCCGTCATATGAAAACGGTAGAACGAATTATTGGATTTAAAGTGGGGACAGGTGGTTCTTCTGGCGTTAATTATTTAAAGAAAGTACTAGATCAACGCTTCTTCCCTGAATTGTGGGATTTACGAACAGAACTATAAACTTTCGGATTACGCTAAGGGGGGAACAATATGGGAAAAAAAAGAGAACAGTGGTCTTCTAATATTGGATTTATATTTGCATCTGCGGGAGCAGCCATTGGCTTAGGAGCTATTTGGAAATTTCCTTATGTGACAGGTACAAATGGAGGAGGAGCTTTTCTCCTCGTCTTTATTGCCTGCACATTGCTAGTCGGTTTACCGATGTTAATTGCCGAGTTTGTGATTGGTCGTGGGTCGAAAAAAGAAGCGGTTTCTGCTTATCAAAAGCTGGCTCCTAATAGTCGTTGGGGGCATCTTGGTAAGCTAGGCGTTGTCGGTTGTTTTTTCCTTCTTTCTTTTTATTGTGTTGTCGGTGGTTGGGTGCTTATTTATACCGTATTATCATTGACAGGACAAATTATTGGACCAACTACTGATTATGCTCAATTGTTTGGTTCGGTTATTAGTACACCATGGATAGGAATTCTTGGATTATTTATTTTCTTAATTTTGAATGTTATCATTTTATCACTTGGAATTAAAAATGGAATTGAACGAGCAAATAATATTTTGATGCCATTGCTGTTTATCTTTTTTATTATCTTAGTCATTCGTTCGTTAACATTAGAAGGGGCGAGTGAAGGAGTTCGCTTCTTCCTGCAACCAGATTTCACTAGTTTATCAGCAGAAGGTGTCCTCTATGCACTTGGGCAATCATTCTTTGCTTTAGCGGTTGGTTTCTCTTGTCTAGTTACATATAGTTCTTATTTAGATAAAAAGGAAAGTATTCCGACGGCGGCTGTTTCGGTTGTCGTGATGAATTTATTTGTTTCTATCCTAGCGGGTTTAGCGATCTTTCCAGCCATTTTTGCATTAGGATATGAGCCGACGGAAGGACCGGGTTTGCTTTTCGTAATGTTGCCTGCTGTTTTTTCTGAGATTATATTTGGCGAAATTTTCTTAGCGTTATTTTTGTTACTATTTTTATTTGCTACTCTTACTTCTTCCTTCAGTCTGCTAGAAATCATTATTTCAGCATTTACTGAAAAGAAGGTAAGCACTAGGAAGAAAATAACGATCATTTCAGGTTTGGTTGTTTTTGTTGGTGGAATTCCAGCTGCATTAAGCTTCGGGGTATTAGAGCATGTTCAGATCTTTAGTTTATCGATTTTCGATGCGACCGATTATTTGGTTAGTAACATCATGCTCCCAATTGGCTGTCTATTAATCTCCTTATTCATTTCATTTAAAATGGAAAGAAAGCTTATGGAAGCGGAATTTTTAAGTGGGAATAACCTTTCCAGTCAATTGTTTAAAATCTGGCTCTTCTTAATGAGATTTGTTGTACCTCTTGTCATTATCATTGTTCTGATTGCTTCATTAGGAATCTTTTAATCGTAGAAAGCTCAATCGTTTAGGTGATTGAGCTTTTTAATTTACACTTTTGGAAAGTTTACCTTTATTAAAGGAATAAAGGATAAGTAAAACGAAGGAGCTCGCTATAAGCACTTGGTGGAAAGCTAAATATTTTAATAAAAGAATGTCTAGAGTTAATATAACACTAGTGAACATTCACATTATAAATTGTAATAATTTATAAGTACACACATATATAAACATATTTATAATGTATTTACTTTTTTATTATCGTGTAATAATATGAGGTTCCAACTATGAATGGTCTGAATTTTCTTGTTATACAGATCATTCCGACATCTAAAACCTACTTCTTGCATAGGAATGATCGATATTGGACCTTGGCTTCTTTGTATCTATTTTTTTAGTTTGTAAAAAGTAGACGGGAGGTGACTTTTTTATCTACGAATTCCTTTTCAACTAGAATCCTACAATCAGAAAAATGATTTGTTTTATCTAGTAAACTAATCTTGAGGAGGAGAATTATTTGAAAAAGTTATTTACAAAGGTAGTGGCAAGTGCCGCGTTATTATTGTCCATCTCTTTAACCGCAACATCCGTCTCAGCCGAGGAACAAAAGAAACAGTATTTAATTGGTTTTGAAAATCAACTACAAGTAACGGAATTTGTAGAAAGCAGTGATAAAGGGCAAAGTGAAATGTCTCTTTTTGCTGAAGTGAATGATGAATCAATTGAAATGGAACTTCTTTATGAATTCGAGGACATTCCAGTTGTATCAGTTGAATTGAGTCCAGAAGATGTAAAGGACTTAGAAAAGGACCCTTCGATTACTTATATTGAGGAAGATATAGAAGTCACTATTACCAATCAAGTGACTCCTTGGGGGATTACACGTGTACAAGCCCCTACGGCATGGACTAGAGGATATACTGGTACGGGAGTTCGGGTAGCGGTACTTGATACAGGGATTTCTACACATCCTGATTTAAATATTCGAGGTGGAGTAAGTTTTGTTCCTGGTGAACCATCCTATCAAGATGGAAATGGTCATGGAACACATGTGGCAGGTACAATTGCTGCTTTAAATAATTCGATTGGTGTTGTTGGTGTAGCTCCAAATGCGGAGCTCTATGCCGTGAAAGTACTAGGGGCAAATGGTTCAGGCTCTGTTAGTTCAATTGCTCAGGGATTACAATGGACAGCCCAAAATAATATTCATGTTGCTAATTTAAGTTTAGGTAGTCCAGTAGGAAGTCAAACACTAGAGTTAGCTGTTAATCAAGCTACAAATGCAGGTGTTTTAGTGGTAGCAGCAACTGGTAATAATGGTTCTGGTACAGTTTCTTATCCCGCTCGTTATGCGAATGCTTTAGCGGTAGGTGCAACAGATCAAAATAATAATCGTGCTAGCTTTTCACAATATGGGACAGGTTTAAATATCGTAGCTCCAGGAGTCGGAATTCAGAGTACGTATCCTGGTAACAGATATGCAAGTTTAAGTGGAACATCAATGGCTACTCCTCATGTTGCTGGGGTCGCTGCACTCGTTAAGCAGAAGAACCCAAGCTGGTCTAATACACAAATTAGACAACATCTTACGTCTACGGCCACTTCACTTGGGAATTCAAACCAGTTTGGCAGTGGACTTGTGAATGCAGAAGCTGCAACAAGGTAAGCTTATATTGACTGATCTTCAATCATATAGGAATACTTACAACTTTTGTGTGGTTAATCTTATAAGTAAATAAGCAAGTGTCAAATAGTCCTCCTACTTTACAAGGTGTGGACTATTTGACTTTAATTATAATACGGTATACTTAAGTATAAGCTCTTCACTCTGGTTTCTCTCATTTATAGATTCAAATCCTATACTTTTTATAGAACCAATGAGCTACTTCAAAGAAACCAGTAGCAACAGGACTGGGGCATAATGCTTTGACAGCGATACCTTCTGCCTCGTAACATCTTTTATTTAAAACTTGACTGAAATTTAATACATATGCTTTAGGTGGTGAGGGAGTACGCCAACCTTTGCGAACTTTCCGTATCCTGCGCAGTTTGTTAACAGTTGAACAGTAGATGTTTCTTCTATATAAAAGCGTTCCATATTGTTTAATAGAATTCCATCAATTGGCTTCATAGCTATGACCTTTATTTTTATAGGTGCACTATTTGGCTATACTAAACATGGACTTGCTTAAGCAATAGGGAGAGATGGTGGTAGGGGAGTCGCTCTTGGGCTAAGAAGAATTCGGCAAGGAGGGGGTAAATTAATCGAATGAATATAAAATTACTAGAAGAGATAATTTTAAAACGAGAGCCTGGACTATATAGTGCTATAATAGAAAATAAACTGAAAAATATTGATTCCGATAGTGGAAACCATATTCGTAGCATACTAACAGATGAACTACTTGAAACTGGTATGGATGATTCAGAAGAAAGTAACATCAATGCTAGAGGAATTGCGATAGAGAAGTTAATTGATGACGTTGGAAATTTATTCATGTAGAAAATTAAGTTAGCAAATAATTAATATTAGAGAGCTGAGTAGTGCGGCTCTCTTTTTTCTATTCTAGTTAAATATAAGATAGTAGGCTTTCCTGGAAAAATGGAGGTTTTTGTCTAAATATGAAGAATATATACATAAAAGAGATTTTTAAATATCAACTATTGACAATACGAGTCCTAACAAATAGGTCATTATAAACTGTTGGAGGTAACTTTAATGGATGATTGTTTAACTTACTTCCGAAAGAAGTCTCCCTCTTCAAGCGTGTGAAGGGCGTAGCCCAACG
>NZ_ALPT02000065.1 GCF_000292245.2 Alkalihalobacillus alcalophilus ATCC 27647 = CGMCC 1.3604
AGTCTTCTGTCGGGAAATGATAAAAAACAAAAGTGGAAAATAATTGAATTCAGGACAAGTATACGGCAATTAAATGTGGAAAATTTTCTTTACGCTCATCAATCTTTTAAACGATGAAATAGATTGCTTGCCCTTCTAGTTTGAGGATGGTCTTTCTTGAAGTTTAACTATTACTCTGGAGATTTCTAGGACTCGCTCACAACTACTATAAACCCTTCCCTAGTCTTGCTGCTTTACATACCTTGCAATATCTCGTTCATTCTTTACAGCTTTTTGCCAGATGAAATCTTGGTCACTCTCTAAAGACTTTAGAGTTTCTAACATTTCCTTATGTGCATGCTCATTATCACGTTTCAAAATATTTACTGTATCTTTTAGCTCTCCCTGCTCTCTTTTCACTGTACCTAAGTCTGCTTTTATTCCTGTTATTTCACTTTTCACCCCTGTTATTTCACTTTTCATTCCTGTTATTTCACTTTTCATTCCTGTTATTTCACTTTTCATTTCTTCTTGTTCAGCCTTCATCGTACCTACCATGTGAATTAATTGTGATAACATGTCCTCAATCTTATTAAAACGTTCTTCCATTATCCTTTCACCTCCTTCACTAATAATATCAAATGCGTACGTACCTGTCATTACCCAACAATTGTTAGAATATGACAAAGAACACCCTCCTAGCGAGGATGCTTTCGTCATATTTCGAGGGCTGACAGGCACCTACATACGGCTGTTTTTTAATAATAAGTAAATAAAATATGGAGCACCTATTAAAGAAACGACGATTCCTGCTGGGATTCCATCAGGCTCTAATACATTTC
Organism: Alkalihalobacillus alcalophilus ATCC 27647 = CGMCC 1.3604; assembly: GCF_000292245.2. GTDB lineage: Bacteria > Bacillota > Bacilli > Bacillales > Bacillaceae_D > Alkalihalobacillus > Alkalihalobacillus alcalophilus. The sequence goes on from NZ_ALPT02000065.1 coordinate 822, forward strand.
GGCCAATTGTATCGGCTACGAGTAATAGCCATCCACCAAGTAGCATCGCAACCGGCAGAAAGTATTGATGTCTGGGGCCGACTAGTGCCCGTGCAATATGAGGGGCCATGAGTCCGACAAAGGCGACACCACCCGTTACCGATACGCTCACAGCGGCAATCGCAACGGCTGCCATTAATAAATAAGTACGTTCTTTTTGCAAGGGCACGCCTACCCCTATCGTCACTTGTTCACTTAACCCTAATACATTTAATTGATGGGCTTTATACAAAATGAACGGGATTAAAATCAAAAACCACGGTAATATTGATAATATGAGAGACCAATCGTATCCCCAAATATTTCCCGCCAGCCATCTTGCAATAAAATCCACCTTTTGACTTTCAGATGACGAAATTAATACAATCATTAATCCAGAGAGTGCCATAGAGAAACCAATCCCTGTTAAAATCAATTTACTTGGCTGAATTCCTCGCTTTCGTTCATAAGAAAAAGCATAAATAAGTAGAGCAGTTATCATCGCTCCGAAAAAAGCAATAATCGGTAATAAAAAGACAAAAATACCAGTGTCCAACGGATAAAATAAATAAAACAGCGTGATCGCTACACCAGCACCAGCATTGATCCCAATAATACCAGGATCGGCTAAATCATTTTTCGTTACCCCTTGTAAAATTGCTCCTGACAAGGCAAGACCAACTCCTGCCAAAAGCGTGATGATCATACGTGGTAAACGAATCGAAAAAAGCACGAATTCATCTTTAAATGAACCTTGTCCAAGTATCGTCGGAATTAAACGATCAATGGAAACAGAGGAATACCCCAAACTAATCGCTAATATTATCGTACATATTAATCCTATGAGAATAGCTGATAAAATCCATTTATAGCGCTTTTTATAAGAGTTTGTTACGATCATAATGCCTTCCCTCCTTTACGTACGATTAATAAAAAGAATGGAAGTCCTAATAAAGCAACAACCGCTGCTACAGGTGTTTCAAAAGGAGCATGAATCGTTCGTGCTGCTGTATCAGCCAATAACATAAAAAGCGCCCCGATTACGGCAGACATCGGAATAATCGCTCGATAATCCATTCCAACGATCACACGTACAATGTGTGGAATCATTAAGCCGATAAAAACGAGATTCCCTACTAATGAAACAGCTGCACCTGCTAAGATAACCGTAACAATAAATAGAACCATTTTGACAACAAAAGTTTTTTGACCAAGTCCTGTTGCCACTTCCTCACTTAAGCTTAAAATCGTCAACTGTTTTGAAAACAAGATCGCTATGATTAATCCACTCATTATAATTGGAATGACAAGGTTTAACTGTCCCCATGTGGTCCCTATTAGACCACCAGCCGTCCACATTGATACGTCTTTAGAAATTTTAAAGTATAAACCAATTCCTTCTGCAATCGCATGCAAAAAAGTAGAGATCGCAGCACCTGCTAAAATAATTCGAAACGAAGATAATCCCCCTTTTTGTGAGGAGCCGATTCCAAATACGAGTGAAGCACCTATCGCAGCACCAATAAAACAGGCAATCATTAAGCCAAAATAGTTTACAGCAGGTAACAAAGCAATCGTTAAGGCTAATGCTGCATTAGCACCGGCAGTTAGTCCGATTAGCCCCGGATCTGCTAATGGATTTCTTGTCATTCCTTGCATAATAGCACCTGCAACAGCTAGTGCTGCTCCTACCACAACAGCCGCGACTATCCGTGGAAGCCTAATTTCTTGGAGCATGACCACCACATTCGAAGTGCTTGTCCTAAACAACGCACTCCATACATCTTGTACACTCGTTTCTGCTGCCCCATAGGTTAAAGCCATAATAAAAGCAAAACCTGTTACAACAATTGCTAGTATTAATTTCACTGAAAATGTGAGAATTCTCTTTGACCCTTTTTCCATCTAATCTCCCTCACCATAAAAGCGAAGAGGAATTCCCTTTAGAGAATCCCTACCATGTGCTCCATTTTATTCACTTTCTAAAAAACTCTTCATAAAAAAATCTAGTTGGTACTCTAATGTTAATGGATCATTAAAGTAAAATTCGCTCGCATCTACTTGAAAGACACGATCGTTTTTCACAGCATCGATGTTTTTATACGTTTCTGTATCTTGGAAGGAGCCTTCCGTTTCTTCGGATTTACTAATGACTAAATAATCCCCTGCATATTCATCCAATACTTCCACAGATAAGGCATAATATCCATCAGCTAATGCCATTTCTTTCACTTTTTCAGGCATCTCTAGTTTCATTTCTTGATAAAGAATTTCGGTTCCACGTCCCCAATTGTCACCGAAGACATATAGTTGCTTGTCAAAGTTTTCAATCACTGAAACCGTTGCGTCTTCACCAATATAGGCTCTAATTTCATCACCAGCTTCTTGAGAACGAGCTTTAAAGTCATTAACCCACTCTGTTGCTTCCTCTTCTTTATTTAAAAGCTTGCCAATCTCAATATGCTGAGTTAAATAATCGACGGCATCGTATGTGTACGTTACAACTGGAGCAATTTGCTCAAGTTGATTTAAATTTTTTGCAGTGGAATAAGCAATGATTAAATCTGGCTCAAGCTCAATGATTTTCTCGAGATTTTCATCGGATACTTCCTCAATATTTTCAAGACGCTCAGCAAATTGAGGGTTTGTTTTCGTCCAAGAATCAACACCAACTAAAGGAACATCTAAAGCCATTACATTACCGGCAAATGCGAGTACGATAACTCTTTCTGGATTTGCAGGTACTTCAATTGGACCATTTTCTGATTCATACGTAATCGTCTCTACACTTGCTTCTGCTGAACTGTCACTTTCCTCTTCACTAGAATTTTCTTGAGAATCGGTTTGACCGCACGCACTAACGAGCAGTAGAAACAAGAATACGATTGTTATTCTCATAAATATTTTATTCACTTTTATTCTCCCCTTTAATGAAACTGTAAGTTAAATAGATTGGTTTATATGTAATTGGGTCATTTCCAATCAATGTATCCATATTAAAAAACGCTGTCAAAAACAAAGGATATAAATACATTGATAACAATTATCAGTATTAAACGCTATCAAGAATATAATCCTATTGAGAATGATTGTCAATATCTATTATAAGAAATAACTGAAAATAATTATCAATTTTAAACAAGGTCTATTATAAAAAATGTCTCTCAACCATAAAAAACTTTGACCATTTTAGTCAAAGCTTTTTATGCGTTCATTTCATAACTTATTTCAAACAATCTATTGGATTTTGATTAAAAATCATGAATTAATTTGGTGCAGATTCTACAACATCTCCATTGATATACACATCATAGAATCCAACTGTACCACTACCTCCACCATCAATTAAATCTTGACTTTGTGCTCTCAATTTATAGAAACCTTGCTCATGAGATTCCTCATGATACCCACTTACTCTACTGAACACAAGATCGTCATTATCTAGGGCTTCTTCTGCAAAATGAAAGGCTTTTTCTACTGAAAAAATCTTTTCAACATATTCGTCAAGTAATACTGTCCAAGTCTCAACACCAACAATTCCATCTTGTGTTAACCCCTTTTCAGCTTGTAACTGCCGAACTTGTTGGTCAGTCTGAGGACCAAAAACCCCATCAACGTTTGTGTCAAACCCAAAGTGATTTAACATCACCTGTACAAATTCCACTTCAAAAAACGTTTGAGGCCCTTTTTGGAGTATTGGCTGCTCTTCTGGTGACCATTCAAATAAGGCACTATAATTTGGTGTTATTAAAGACTCTGAAAGTTGAACCTGTTCATTTCCTGATTCAGTTTCCGAGGCTGCGTCAACGGTTTGAATAGTAAGTGATGCAGCTACAAGCACAATCGCGGGTACTAGGGCTAACCATTTCTTTTTCATAGAAATCTCCTCCTTGAATTGTTACTGACCTATACCCCTTTTGTACTTGCGAAACCATTTTTGTAAAGATTCACATCTTTTTTTATATTTGATCAATCACCTATTAACAATCTAACTTATTTGATTCCTTTAAACCGCTATAATCAAACGCTTGCTCTTTATTATCAAATCGAGCAAGACTTTGTACCAACCGTTCTTTCACACGCATTACAGTATAAACGATTGCTTCTCCTTTAATCGAGCGATCGCTTTCCAACCACGTCCCATGCTGTTCCAATACAATAGTACTTCCTTTTACAAATCTATTTTTGGTTGCCAATTGAAGGTTAGCTCTCTTCATCCATTCTCCTAACTCTTCATGAGAAAATAGTCCTTTTCCTTTTGGACCAATTATTTCTATTTCTTTAGCAGTCACCTCACTTAAACCTTTTAAGTTCTGTTTGTTAGACATATCCATCCATTGTTCTGCTGCCTCTATTGTAGCTTTTGTTAAATCATTCAACTTAAATTTCTCCTTTCATCCCAAAAAGTAATTGATAACATGTATAATCTATAAAATCTTGATGTGCCATATCGCCTTTTAAAACAAGTTCGTTATATATGATAGGGTCTTGGACTTGCATTACTTGAAGAGCTAGAAATCGTGAAGGGATATGATTCTTAATTAAACTTCTTTTACCTTCGTCTATTATTTGCGTTATACAATCAATTATCGCGGATTGAATAAATGAAATTTCTTCTCCTTTATCCTCCTTAAATAGTTCTCCCATATTCGGAAAACTAAGGACAACAAAGTTAAAGAAACTACTATCGAACAATACTTGAATTAAAGTTCTAAACTTATCATCAAACGACATCTTTTTTATATTTAAATCCTTTAACTGCTCTAATAAACTGGACATCTTAGGAGCAATAAGATTATAAACTAATATCTCTTTAGATTTATAATGAAGATACAAAGTACCTTTAGCAATATCTACCTCATCGGATAAGTCGCTCATTTTGAAATCAGCATACCCAATTTTCTTAATTAATTTTTCCGCTGTTGCAAGAATGAGCTCATTTCTCTCCCTAAATTTTATTTCTTTCCTTTTCATTTTGCACCTCCAAAATGACTTAATAGTCATTTTTGACTCACAAGTCATTTTATATAACTATTATTCAGAAGTCAAATTAGTCTATAACATCACTTCCTAAATGAAAACTAAGCGTTAACACTCACAATAAAAAGCCCAAGAAGACACCATGCCTCCTTGAACCTTCTGTTTTTTTCTCCTTTAAATTCCTACTCCGTCGCCAATTCCTCCTGCAATGAAGCTTCTAAATCTTCCGTATAGCCACCTAAAGTATAGATAACTTGTTTGATTTCGCCTTCAAATGGAAATGGGGCTTTATATTTTTTGCTGATGGGGCTTTGTTCGTTTTGATAGAATTGTAGACCGCCTCTTGAGAAGCCTAGTTTATCGGTTTGTTTTATTGGTCCTTCGCCGATTAAGGTGTCCTCTTGTAAGAGCTTGATGATTCCTTCGTTATCGGTCGTTTTGATTAATTGAATGCGGACGGTCAGCTCTTCAGTTTTCGTTATTGGTTTGTGTGACTTGAACCATTACTTTGCCACGAAAAGTATCATTTCATTGCCAATGGTTGGTATGTCTAGATTTCTTTGTATATTACTTTCAACTTTCACTATTAGGGCCAGGAAAATAATGTATATTTATTTTTACTACATTTATAATTTGCAAACTTTGGGCAAGGTTATGAGGCGTATAAAAACTTCTGGCAAAAGTATAATTCAGTTTGAAATGTCACATTTTTCTTAACATAGCGCCTGATTATTAAAGAACATTTTCTTGTGCAGTATTCTTGTACTGCACAGCAAAGATCATATATAAGTGATAACCCTTGTTCCACTAAAGCATATTTCACTAACTAGCTGCCATAACGCGTTTTTTTTGGCAAATTATGCTTTAAAGGTACTTCCAAATGTAGTTACTGTATGTGTTAATCAGGAAATCATCATGATCGCTTACCCCTTATTGAATTTCTCAAGCAAGGAGCTATCTTGAATATATGAATTCATCATGCTTCCCCATTTCAAGTTTCGGTAGCCTAATAACCATTACCCCAAACTATGAAACAGAAAAACCACCCTTGGATGGTTTTGTTTATGGTTGATTGAAGAACGGTAATTACCTACTCGGCAGACTCTTTGCGGAGTGAAGGGAACACCTTCGAATACAATTCAATCTTCATTTCTTCAATACTAGTAAACCTCTTGCTTTTATCTGGAGAAATTGCTCTTGAAATAAATTCCTTCAATGCTTCATTGGTTTCACGATGATACCCGGTCGTTCGACCAGTAAGTATAAAATAAATTACTTTTCCAAGTGCATAAGTCTCGTGTCTCATTTCATAATTCTCGAAACCAACTGCAGTCAAGTCAGTGTAATCATTAATAGCTCCTTTGATTTCTGTTCCCTGTCTAGTCAAAGTGCTATTAGGTCGTTTTACCAAGCCAAAATCGGAGACCTTTAAGAAGGAAGCCCCATCGCCATAATGCTTCACTAAAATATTCGTGTAACTGATATCCCTATGAAGTATTCCTGTTGAATGAATATAGTCGAAAGCTCGAATTAATTGTTCTACATAAACTCTTCTTTTACTAAACATCAGTGTAGAATTGCTCCGGTTTATGTATTTAGATAATGTCTCATCTGCATATTCCATAACATACTCATTATTCTCATCTTCATAGGAATAAGCTTTGATGACAAACGGACTATCCAAGGTTCGAAGATCGTTAAATTCATTCTTAAATCGCTCCAGCTCATCAGGTCGCAAATCATCTTCCGCTCGCTTAACGGCGAAGTAAGAATTATAATGTGGATCTTTATACTTTAATACCTTTGCGTATGAACCCTTGCCAATAAATTTCAATTTTGCAATGGCACTTGGTATTGTGCCTGGAATTGTCATGGTATCAACTAAAGTAAAAATAGGCTTGTCCTCTATGATATCTATTGGTGGGAAATCCTCAGGGATAGGACTTCCTCCACTAGTAGATAGAAAAGATCTACATTTGCTCATAATTTCTTCATAGTAGCCATTAATCTCAAAAGCAAAGTCACCTTTAAGTGTAGCTTGTATTACTCTTTCCTGTTCAATTAAATCAATGAGATCTCGACTTGCATCTGCATTATAATGTCCTCCGCCGCTTGCGTAGCGTTTCTGGTTCATAAATGCAAACAGATCATTAAACTGCATATGAAATATTGCAAACAACTCTTTAAGCCTTTCATTAGCAATATTATCGTAGAACCCTCGGAAAAGAGCCACTTTATCTGATAGGTGTCTTGATGCCACTTGATTTAGTTTTAATTGTAGGTAGTTAGTTGGATCAGTAATATAGATCTCCTCCGTCAGTAATGTATCTGGGGATAATAACCACATTTTCATTATACTAAATAAATACTTTTTTTCACCACTTATTAGGGCAACTGTGGGAACTCATTGCAAATCTCATAGATATGTGTCGGGTGTTACATATAAAATGCCCTTATGGCTACCTCATAAGTAAATGGGGCTTCATAGCTGTGAATGGGTACGTTTCATCCTTGTAAGCTTCCGTTATTTGAATAATTTATTCAGATTTTAGCCATACAAAAGCCAAACGTCTCGCTACTTATTACCTATATATATTAGTTTCTTGAATTACATCTCTAATTTTCTTTCGGATTTCATTGGAGCAAACAGAGTCGCCTCTCTTATAGATATTATCAAATATTGCTGGGCTGACATACTTTCCAAGCTCTAATAATTCAGGATTAACAAATTCATCTTTATAAACTGCTTTTAAAAATCTGTTTAATCCACTGATAAGGACATCTGCAGATTGAATCCAAGGACTTTCCTTCGATTCCTTAAAACATATATTCTTTAAGTGACTAAAACCCATAAGAAGGCTTGAACCATCTGTCAGTGGAAATTCAAAGCGGTCAGGCTGTGAATATAATCTATACAGCTCTGCATACCCTCTTTCATAAGCCTTAGTTTTATCGTGTATAATCGAAAGGCGATGGTTTTTTGCACTTGCGTACTTCTCCAAAATCGTAATAAAAGAGATAAATGCTGGTACATTTAAACTTGCTCCTGCATTGTTGGGCAAGAAGGTGTGACTGCTTTTTTCGGAAGAAGTGTTATCCTCAATTGTGCTCAATGCTCCTGATAATTTATCCGCCAAGTCAGTTTCCCTCGCATCCCGTAAAGCCTCACAAATAGATTTCAAGGAGCCCTCCATCTGTTCTGGCTCTAATATTCGGTAAGCTTTCGCAAATTCTTCTAAGACTCCAAAAGGGAGCCTGTACACCTTTTCAGCAAGTCTTTTTTTCAAAAGGTTGTCGTAAGTATAGCGGTTATTCACTTTTTTGTTATATAGTGGGTCAAGAAAAGTCTCAATAATTTTTGCCGCGATGCAATATTTCTTTTCTGCAACAACTACCGTTTGTCTGCAACCAATCTCCCACAATTGATTAAAGAAGTTACTGAAATAAGCTTGATTGCGTTTATTTCCAGTTAGATTAGTACCTTTCAATTCCCCTTCAACTTTCAAGGTATGAGCTACATTTGCTATTAGCGTTGTGTCCCTCAATCGCGCATTCGGAACTATCCATCCTCCTACAACGTAGAACGGCTGATCTAAATCCAAGTAGTTGGATCCACTGTTTCCCGCCTCGTCAACAAATACAGTATAATGACCTTCGTGGAAAAAACAGCATTTTTTATATTTAAGTCCACTCCCACAAATGCAAGGGTCATTACGTCTAATGTTAGTCATAATAAAATCCTCCGTATTATATTTCACGAATCTCTTATTAAAATAATACCAGAAGATAGCAAACATTTGTTATTATTTCCCATAATTATAGCAGTCTTTGCTGCGTAGTATCCGTCTATTTCGCAATCTAGCATATATATTGGACCATACACAAGGAGACAGTCCATTAATTTCCATTAAATGTTCGTTGAAAATCAACGATTATTCCATCCCAAATTCAATCCTAACAAACCGCCTCACAATGGTTAGCATGAAGTGTCAGTAATAGATCCACTGCGTTACTACTTGGAGACTATAAATTAAATTCATCGACATCACCCGCTTTCTGGCTTTTCAGATCAATACGAACTAATATTTCTTTTGCTTTAGTATCTAATTCAGTTGTTAGTGATGAAGGCATCCTTAGAGATTCTCAAATGCTCTCCATCCGTTTTACGTGCTCCTTTAAATTTATCCTTTTCAAACATTCTTCGAATAATTTCCTCACTTACACCTAGTTTTTCAGAAACTTCACTTGGTTTGTAGTAAAGTTTATCTTCTTTAAATTTCGGGTTACCAGTATCTCCCACAGCAAGTAACGAGGCTTTCACTTTACTACGTGTATGCTTTTCCATAGTCAACCTCCACATAAGTAACATAATAGTTCTGTTCACTCAGAATTAATTCTACTGAAACCTCCATAATTTTCACAAAATACATTTTAAAGATAACCATTTCTATTACTTTATAAATTGGCTTTGTTATCGTTTAGTTTGATTTTAATACGGAAATTAGAACTCATTGATAACAAAATCAATTAAATTATATCATCAGCTGATAAATTAAATTGGTTTCGAACCTCTTCGTACGTGCCGCCTTTCTTAACTTGTTCAATTGCTTTAGCCAGTATTTCATCTTCACTATATGTATGTTTCTGTGCTTCTTTCATATCTAAATAACCTCTATCCAATTGTACCAAATCAACAATGAAGATTAACAGAGTCAACAAATAAAAGAAGAATGAGACGTGTATACTTCTTATGTCCCGTTCGTCACTCTTCCTCTATCCACTTTTTCATCGCTGGATCTTGCTTTATTATTTTTTCAATTATATTATAAAGTCCTTTGTCTTGGACGTTGGCTTTTCGTTCGTTCACATGCTTCTCTACTTCCTTTTTGAACTTTTTCATTCAAGTGTGTTCCCCCTTTTATTTTTCTAACGTATTCTTCCCTTGCTTTACGATTTCCAAAGATACGTGTAGCTAAATAACCTCGCAATCCTAGACGTACTAGAATATCATCAATAGAGATATTGATGTCCCTTAGATAGATCCATTTCTGACTTGATAGGTGTACATAGATTACGTAGCCACCCTCTGCCACGATTTCAACGATTTCGTGCCACAGAATAGTTTTCGATCACACCCTCCATAATGTTAGTTGCTACGTACCGTTTTTTCTATTCTTGTATAATCGATTTAAAATTAATTAAATATTTAATGATAATAATAATGAAATTCGGAAAGATAAATAAAAAAGAAAGGAGCTCTATAAAATGAGTATGCCAAACATTATTCGAATAATTTTATTGGTAGCCCCTTGGCTTTCAGTTCCTGTGATACCTATAAAATCCTTTAAGCAATTTCTTCCTGTTACTCTTTTTGCTTCAACGCTTGTAACTGGGCTATGCGCACTAGCAGTACCTTATAAATGGTGGGTTGTAGAAGGTGGTTTAAAAAATAAGTGATTACAGCCAACGAAATGTACCACCAGTGACATAGTTCTTACCACCGAATGACAAAGAATGTACCAGTAAGTGCCAAGGTATTTACCACCTCCCCTTCTGTATAATTATTGAGCACACCTGCGGGTGTGCCATTATTTATGTAGGAGGTATTTTTGTATGATTCATTATCGAAAGATATTGGAATTGCACGATGAGGGGATCAGCCTTAGGGGCATTACCGCAAGTACAGGTAACTCTCGTCAAAAAGTAACAGAGGTGATTAACCTAGCCGAAAAAAAGGGTTTAGTTTGTCCGTTAGAGGAAGAGATGACGGATAAATGGATTGAGGAATTTCTTTTTCCAGAGAAGACCTTAGAAGCTTCTGGCCGGCAACCATTGAACTTTGATTATATTCATGAAGAGTTGGCCAAGCCTAATGTGACACTTTCACTTCTTCATCATGAGTATGAAGCTGAATGTCGAGCGAATCAAAAGATTCCATATTCGTACAGGAGTTTTTTGCGTCACTATAGTAGGTACGCAGACAAGTACAAAGCTACATTGCGTATACGCAGGAAACCAGGTGAGATAATGGAAGTTGATTGGGCAGGTTCCACAGCTTTCATCATTGATAGAGACACTGGGGAGAAGGTTAAAGCGTATGTTTTCGTTGCGACACTACCATGTAGCCAATTCTCATATGCGGAAGCAACCTTATCGATGGATTCACAGTCATGGATTACTGCTCACAATAATACGTATAAGTATTTTGGAGGCTCTACGCAAATTGTAGTACCAGATAATCTTAAAACGAGTGTGACAAAACATACCACTCGTGAATTAATTTTAAATCCTACTTATAGGGAAATGGCTGACTACTACAATACGGTCGTAATGCCTGCACGGGTCCGTACCCCAAAAGATTATTCCGAAGTTTTTATTATCCCGAATCACGGCTGCTATGGATTATAACAGCCACGTTTCCGTATTAATCTTCGGGATAACTAATAATAGATTACCGTATTATTTTAAACCACAAAGTTTAAGGATCATATCCTCATTGCCTTCCCATAAAGGAACCTCGTCAGTAGAGTTATTACCAAGCTTGGCTGCTTTTTCAAGAGCATCCTTTATCATAGTGGTATCGGCTGAGGCGTATATGCTAGTTGTTGTAGAACTTACATGTCCTAGAAAATCCTTTATATAGGAAAGAGGGATACCAGACTGATACAAATGCATTGCCCGGCTATGCCTAAATAAATGTGCATGTACTCTTTTAGGAACTTCAGAACAAGATATTCTTGCCTGATTTGCATATTTTTTAATAAAGACTGAAACATTATCGGGTGACATTGCGCCTCTTTGCCCTTTGATCACAGTGTAAAACAGATAGTCTTCACTGTTTTTCGGATAAGTTGGATGGAACAGCTTTAGATATTCTTTTAAATGAAGTACGGTTTTCTCCATTAATGGAACCGCCCTAACCTTGTTTCCTTTACCAGTAAGATAGACGCATGGTATATCCAGATCGAGGCAAATATCCCTCAGCCTCAGGTCGAGGACTTCCTGTATGCGTCCACCGGTGTCATACATAGCTATCATAAAGAAACGATTCCGCAAGCCAAACTTATTTTTTACATCTGGCTGTATCAGAATTGATTTCAACGCATTCTGCGTCATATATGATATACCTATTTTTGAATTACGAAGAGCCGCAATGTCCTTAACATCCATATATATCGCAACTAGCGATGGTTCCTCAATTGCACAGTAATGTATAAAAGATTTTAATGCGGCGAGGCGTTGATTTCTTGTAGAAATACTACATTTCCTTAAAGATAGAAGCCATTCCAGAAATTCGTATACCAATGCACGGTTAATCATTTCAAAAGTAATCTTTGGAAAAGGAATTTGCTTTTTCTCCCATAAAAAAAGTCGTAATAGGTTTATCGTATCTCGATAAGCTTTGATTGTATTGGGGCTGTAGCACTTATTTCTAGGTAAGTATACTGTCAGGAAACTTCGTACATATTTAAAAAAGAAACCATCTATCGGCTTACTCATAATCCACCTCTGGAAGGAGACTTTCAGAAATACCACTGGATTTTTCGCGAAATATTGGGAAGAATTCCGGAACCAAATGCAAATAATAATCCGTATCCGCCTGGTTAGCGTGACCAAGATACATGCTTAGATATGGAAGATATGCATTAATATCCTTTCCCTCCTTTACCCATTGGTTCATGCGATTAACAGAGAAAGTATGACGAAAGTCATGAACTCTAGGAGGATTTCCTGTGCATGTCTTTGCGTCGTCAAGATTATCCCAGAACAAATGGAACCAGTAGTTAATCAGGCTACGATTATAGAAACTGCCTTCCTGATTTGGAAAAAATGCCATTCTATTAGGATATTGGAAACGAATTCTTTCGTCATATACCTTACATAGATGTAGCATATCGTCAGATAAATATATGATTCTATTTTTATGGCCTTTAGATTCTCTAATAGAGAGTGTACCCACTTCAAGATCTACATCCGATACCGTTAGTAATCTAGCCTCTGAGGATCGAAGTCCACAGCAATAAAGGAGCCTAAAAAATACAGGTATGACCAGATGGCGTCCTGGGCTGAAAGGGCTGACCTTGCAGGCATCTATTGCCTTAAAGAAAGCAGACAGTTCCCGGCTAGTAAATATATGTGGCACATAGCGTATCTGCTTTTTCGGTATATTGGATGGTATGACATACGCTTTAACCCCAATGCTGTTCATATACTTTGCCAACTGTCTTACAGGTGTAATTCTACGCAAAAGACCATTTGGGTGTTCATTTTCTCTTAACGCTGCCCAACTCATAGCAATATCGAAGGTTAATTTATGTTCATTAGGAAAGTGTTTTATGCAATATTCATCAAACATGCGAAGGAGTCTTCCTGAGCTGATATAAGGATATCCAAGGGAATGCTTCTGTTCAACTAGACCTTCCATATAGATCCCGAAGTTACTATAATAAGGATACTTCATAACAGTTCCTCCTTTGTAACTTCAATTCCCTGCAAGGTGAGGGCACATGCCTTCAGGTGTTTTCCGTCTGTTGAGAGATATACCTTGCTGGAAGACATGGAACCATGCCCCAATGTATTAGATATCACAGGAAGTGATATTTCCTGTGCCAACATCCTTGCGGCCACAGAATGTCGGAAGATATGGAATCCCTTCCGTTGATGGCCTGATTGACGGATGTTCGCCTTTTTCATAATGCTACAGCTGATGGCATAACAGTTGGAACGAGATAATTTCGTGTATGGTGACTGATATCTCAAAAAAACATAGGGAATACTGCTTTGAGGCCTTACATTTAATATATAGTCAGACAGTGCATTACCAACATCTGAAAGAATAGGTATCGTTAAGGGTCTGCCATTTTTCTGTTGTACAATGGCGATTGTGTTATTCCGCCAATCGATACTGGATAATTTTAGATTTGTAATGTCAACACTTCTAAGACCTGTACGCATTGCCAAAAGTATCATGGCATAGTTTCGTTTTCCTATGTCGGAAGAACGGTCGATGGCTTGAAGCAAACGGAACTCTTCGTCCTTTGTTATGGTTGGTACAACTGTAGTTTTTCTGGAACCACTGCTAGGTACAGCTAGAACCAATTTTTCTTTAGTCACCCTTTCTTTATACAGAAACTTTAGAAATGAACGAAGTGCAGACAGGACTGTTCGCATACTGGTGCTTTGATTAGACCTTGCTATATAAGGAATGAAATTTCGAACATCATCAAGCAGAAGATCAGATATATTTTTATTAAATTCTTGCTGTACATATTTTAAAAACTGCCTCGCTAGTGTCTCATAGAACCTGCGTGTACCATTTCCTTTCCCTGAACGGATAAGTCCTTTTGCATAATTGTTATGCAACTGCTTCATTTCGACAGGAAGGATGCCGTTGGCATCTGCCCAATGGGTTTTCCAACTGTAACTACCTGTTTCAAGTACTTCGAGAAGAATTAGTACAGAAAGGCGTTTGAGTTTATAACGCCATTCCTTAATCAGCCCTTTATCCAATTCATCTTTTGCTTCTTGCACAAAACGATTTGCCAACTCCTTTGAAAAGTATAACCGGCCATTTGATTCGAAAAAATGAATCAGTTCATTCCATGCTAATCCATACTGATAGACTGTAGATGCACTATGTTGAATTGGCTTTATTGCTTCCCTGGCTTGGGTAACCAACTCCGTTAATAAAATTTCTTTCATCTGTTTCGCCTCCATAATTAAATTAGGGATAAACCCAAAATCATTATGGTCATATTGGTAACAATTATTCCGAATATTTAACTGCTTTAACGTGGTATAAAGGTAAAACAAATAAATATTCGGGATAATAAAAACTTCGGAATAATCTTTTTTATCATGAATTCGGGATAAAAAAGATAAGGCAAGTGTTGAAGGGTCTGTTGGAGTTATCTCTACGTGGATTATCGCAGCATTAAGAAATACACATTGTTTTAGTATTGATGAATTGAACGAGGAAGTTCGGAAGAAATTAGAGGAATTCAATCAGCGTCCTTTTACTCGGAAAAAAGGATCTCGTTTGTCAGCATTTGAAGAAGAGGAGAAATTTGCCCTTTCTCCCCTTCCAGTTACACCTTATAAAATGTCTGAATGGAGAAAATTAAAAGTACGCCCTGACTATCATCTGTCGATCGAGAGCATGTTTTATTCTGTGCCATACGAATATATTAATCGAGAAGTAGAGGTGAAGCTTTCAGATCATCTCGTTGAAGTCTTTTT
The DNA here is from genome assembly GCF_000292245.2 of Alkalihalobacillus alcalophilus ATCC 27647 = CGMCC 1.3604. GTDB lineage: Bacteria > Bacillota > Bacilli > Bacillales > Bacillaceae_D > Alkalihalobacillus > Alkalihalobacillus alcalophilus. The sequence goes on from NZ_ALPT02000065.1 coordinate 16,059, forward strand.
CAACCATATGCGTGTGGCATCACATAAACGATTATACGGGAAGTTTGGACAATCTTCCACCGTTCGTGACCATATGCCTGATAATCATAAGTTATACGTGGATCAAACGCCAGAGGCCGCAATGGAATGGGCTAAAAGTATTGGAGAATCAACCTTGAGCGTTATACGCTATCTTTTAGATACTTCACAAAATGAAAAACAAGCATTGCAGTCCATTTTTTCATTGAAAAAGGCTGAACGTCGTTACACTAAATATGAAATTGAACGTGCATGTAAAATGGTAATTTCTATGACTAAAAGACCAACGGTCAAAAGTATTCAAACGATTTTAAAGAACAATAAAAAGAATGATGCCGAGCAAGAATTGAAACGTACAACAGATATCAGCAAAAATAATTATGGCTTCACGCGAGGAGCTTCTTACTATGGGGGAACGGATAAATGATGAATGAACAAACATTAACCAAATTACATGAAATGAAATTAAGCGGAATGGCGGAAGCCTATAAGGAACAATCATCAAATAAAGATTTTCAAAAGATGAGTTTCGAAGAACGTTTTAGTTTACTCGTCGATTTAGAATATTCCCGTCGTAGGAGTAATAAGCTTCAACGCTTGATTAAGACAGCTACTTTTTTGAATTCAAATGCATGTATTGAAGATTTGGAATATCACGAAGACAGAAGACTAGATAAAGATTTGATATTAAAACTGGCTAGCGGTGCCTATATCCAAGAAAGCCATAATATTATATTGAAAGGACCTACTGGTTCGGGAAAAACATTTTTAGCAACTGCGTTTGGGGTATCTGCTTGTCGCCAATTCTATAATGTTAAATACATTCGTTTACCAGAATTATTAGATGAACTGTCTCTAGCAAAATTAGCGGCAGATGGAAGTTATCGGAAATTGCTCAAAAAATATACGAAAGTAAATATACTCATCCTTGATGAATGGTTACTGACAGATTTATCAACGGATGAAGCAGCAATTTTATTAGAAATCACAGAATCTCGTCATAAAGTAGCTTCTACTATTTTCTGTTCACAAATTGACCCTAGTGGATGGCATATAAAGTTAGGAAATGAAACAATTGCGGAAGCAATTCTAGACCGTATTATCCATGACTCTTATCAAATTCTAATAGACGGAGACGTTTCTATGCGTGAGCGTCATGGATTAGGAGGATAAGTGAATATGACAACTCTAACGAAAAAGGAACTAAAAAAGATGGAAGAATACTATTATTGGAGTGGTTACAAAGACTGGCACCCGTTCCCTAAAGAGCTAAAAGCAGAGATTATGAGTGTCTATGGTGAGGAGCCGTTTCCTCATACTTGGACGGAGCAGGATATTTGGGAGGGTTCCAGAAAAATGATCATTAACTACTTCGATAACAAATCTAATTAATTGAACGCCAAAGAAAAGTCCTACAAGATTATGTGAATATTAATCTGTAGGGCTTTTTTATTTAATGGTAAATACATTGGCGTTGTGTGGTAAAATCCTTGTCATTCGGTGGTAAAAAACTTGGCGAGAGTGGTAAATTCGAGTGGCCGTAATCAAAATAAGCTCCTTAATGACGGAAGTTTTATATTAGGACCCTTTTTTATTGGGACAATATGGATTTTCCACTTTACGTTTGGAAATTTCAAACGTTATCTATTAATAAACTTGCTCATCGATTTGTTTTTTTCTTACCCTTTAAACTGGATATTTCAAAGAATGAGACTTTATAAATTAGTACATTTTACACCAAAACAAATATTTTCTATATTTACATTGTTTTCATTAATGATTTATGGATATAAATTATTATTAAGTCGTTTAAAAATTTTTATTTAATAATATTTAGAGGTTGCCTCGTTTGGCAACCTCTTATTTACTTTCTATATATGGCTTGGGTAGTGACCGACAGATATGATGTAGTATGTTTGCCATATCTTTTTATATTTTAAGTGCTAACGAAACCTTAAATAGATGTTAGGTCCTGAGTAACAACCCACTATTAATTAGAAGATCTTGTAGGCTTCAAAAAAATTCAAGACCAATTCACAAGAAGGAGTATGAACTTTTTCCCACGCCTTAATTTCTAGCACTAATTTCTCTGAACATAAACTTTAACCAGTTTCTCTACTAACTTTTCCTTTAGTGAATTATGACCATTTTTTCCACACCATGACTGTAAATCCCGAATGAATTGTGAGTCGGTTGCGATAACTTCTAAAATTTGCCCTTTCCCCATTTCTTTCACTGCTTTCGCTACACTCATAATAGGTCCTGGGCACTGAAGGCCGCTAGCATCTATTTTTAAATCACAGTTAGCCTTTTTTATTTTGATTTTATAAAGCTAACCTACGAAGGAAGAAGATCTAGATAAAAAGATAAAAATAAATTATAATCATACTAAACTAATAGGAATTTGAGGTATTTATAAATGACTATTTTTAGTCTCTTTAAAGATACATGTCCGACTTGTAAACAAACACTACAACACGATAAGTCTGAAGCTTTAATAGGGCGAATTGTTAAACATTGCCCCGAAGGTCATTACGAAAAAGAATATCATCCAGCTTTAGAAACTTTTGTAGAGACAATTCGAAACTAGACACTATAATGTTGAATATAAAAGAGCTTGAAAAACAACCGAATCGAACATTCGGTCGTTTTTTCAAGCTCTTATCTTTCTTTATTAATGTATATCAGTGACCGTGTTCTTCTTCAGCAGCCATGGCTATAGCTTTCGTTTCATGAACAGTTCCATATGGATGCTGAGGTGGAGCATAGATAGAGTAAAGCTTAAGTGGTTGATTACCTGTATTGGTCAAGTTGTGCCATTTACCAGCGGGTATCACAATCGCATAATCGTCATAGACTTTTTCTTCAAATTCTAGTCGATCTTTGCTGTCACCCATTTGAACAATCCCTTGCCCTTGTTCAATCCGTAAGAATTGATCAAGATTTGGATGAATTTCTAAACCAATGTCCTCTCCAACATCAATACTCATCAAAGTGACTTGCAAATGATCTCCTGTCCATAAGGCGGTACGGAAATTGTTGTTTTGCTTAGTTATTTCTTCAATATCTACTACAAATGGCTCCGCTCCATAATCCATTAGCTCATTTGTGAGTTCATCATCTAATGAACTAAATCGTGTAGCGTTTTCTTGTTCACCTGTTAAAGCCCACATAAACACATTTTGAATTTGTGGATGCCCCGTAAGATGAGAACTCTTTTGATATTCTTCATACCCCTCTAATTCCAGCTCATAAGCCTTTTCTAAACCATCTCTATAACTATTAAAGGGAATTGTATCAATCTGATATATAGGTTGGATACCAGTAAGATTGGTATAAAGATTGGTGAAGTGTGTTAATTGAGCTTTGTTCCCTTCTAAAGCCTGAAGAATGCCCTTTTTATGCTTATTAGAAGGCGCAGCATTGGCTAACTGTCTATAAAACTTAATGGCTTTGGCCTCCCGTTTAATCCCTTCAAGTATTGCTTCAAAAGCTTGGTCATCCTGCCCGTGATGATTTCTTGTCATAAAGTCTGGATTATATATGGGTGTGTTAGCATTAGCGTAATATGGATATGGATTTGTGTTAGAATAATACATTTCATTCATTCCCTTCAATGGTTTATCAAACTTATCATATGCCTATGTGAAGAGAATGGACTACTAATGAATATACTTAATTAAAAAAGGGCTTTTGATTAGTTTAATGACTTTTTAGTATTTTTTGCATTAAAAAAAGAATAGAATAGGATCTACCTAATCTATTCTTTAGTGTAACTACTAAAGAAAAAATCATTATTGGCTTTTGAATTCACTCTGTTTTTTGACCGACAAATTGAATAACATGAGACAAGCCATTATGTAAGTCTCCTTCATGTCGGACGACCTCTCCAATAAAAAAGTGAACAATACGCCAATCAGAAAAGACATTTAGAAATTCTTCGGGTTTGTATAGAAGTTCTAATTTTTGAGGGCCACCACTATTATATGGTATTTGATAATGCGAATAGACTTCCGTAATAAAATAACCACCTGGTTTTACTGACTCTTTCACTCCTTGTAGTGTTTTCTTGCGTAACACTTCTGGAAAGTGCCCAAAAATACAGACGATCTCATCCCATATGTTTTGTTGCCAAACAGCTTCATTTAGATCAACCAGTTGCGTATTAACTTTTACACCTTTCTCATCTGCCAATTTATTCGTTTTTGATAAGCCTGATTCAGCATAATCCCAAGCTGAGACGTTCATTCCTTGTTCAGCTAAGAATACAGCATTACGCCCTTCACCTTCTGCAATAGCAAGAGCGTCACCTGATAATGGAAGTTTTCTCTGCATATCCGCTAAAAACACGTTTGGTTCTGTTCCATAGACGTAGCTCTCATTTTGAAAACGCGTGTTCCATGGGTTCATTGTCTATCTCCTAAGTTGTATTTTATAAAAAGTAACACCCTATAATCAAAATAGACATATAGGGTGAAAAACGATTAACGAATCACGACAAATTGGCCTGTCCCCAATACATTTTTCGTATAATCTATTTTGACATTATTGAAATAAACCTTATCTTTCTCAGAAATTAAAAATTGAATACCATCCTGTGCAATGATTACATCATTTTCTAAAGCTGACTCTTCCAGAGCCAGACGAAGTTGTGGTCCTCCTCAACCAATCCCCATAGTTAAACGGATAAAGGGTTCTACTCCTTGTTTAATTGTATGATTTAACAATGTCGCTTCTTTTATAAAATGTCTATCGAAATTTTCACTGATGTTGTACCTCCCTTTAAAGAAAAAGGGAACCACCCCGGTTCCCTTTTCTTTTATATTTAGCCTTTTTTAATCCAGAACCTAAATACACCATCTTCTTCCGTATCTGATAGTAACTCATGACCGCCAGACTTCGCCCATGCTGCTAGGTCATTTTTTGCTCCTTTATCAGTCGCATGAATTTCTAGCACTTGACCTGATTCAAGTTCCGTCATAGCTTTCTTTGTTCGAACGATTGGCATTGGACATGCTAATCCTTTTGCATCTAATACTCTATCTGAGTTCATTTATAAAACCTCCAGTTAATTATTTCTATTTTTTTATCGTTTGTTATCTTACTGCACAACGGTTTGGCCCAATTTCCATTTCACGTTGTTTCTCTTCATCTGGTGTAATTTTACCCATATTGGTTTCACGAATTTCTTGATACGCGTTTGGTTGTGGCGGTAAGTTTTCTGTCACCATTGATCTAAACTCATTTTCATCTTCAATGTTTAAACCATGATTTTGAGCAAATAATGTGCCTAGTTTTTCTGCAACACTTCCATCTTCATTTAACTCTTCGATGATCATAAAGTGAGCCGGTAAAACAATCAACTCTTCTGATAGTTCTCTATAACGCGTATAAAGCGACTCACGTAAATCTCCTACCCAATCTTCAGCGAGTCCTGCTAGGTCAGGTCTTCCAATGGAATCAATGAAGAGAATGTCTCCGGATAATAGGTATTTTTCATCGATAACAAATGAAGTCGATCCGATTGTATGACCAGGTGAGTATAGCGCATGAATGTTGATCGTTGAGTTTCCGATCACTACGTCATTCCCACCTTCAAGTGCCGCATATTCAAACACTACTTCACCAGCGTCTTTTGGAGGTAACCAGTAGGTTGCACCAGTTGCTTCCGCAATTTTTCTTCCTCCAGAAATATGATCAGCATGTAAATGAGTATCAAATACGTGTGTGATTTTTGCATTGATTTCCTTAGCAAAGTTCACATACACATCTGCCATACGTGTTGCATCGATAATCGCAGCTTCCCCATTTGAAACAACCATATAAGATAGACAACCTTTACCTAGACGGACAAATTGATATAGCTCACCACCGTCTTTTAGGTCCCCTACTTTAACTGGCTCTAAATATTCACTCCAAGTCTTCATTCCGCCTTCAAGATAAGAAACATCTAGTCCTTCATCAGACAACATCTCTGCTACCATCATCGAAGAACCTTCTTTCGCACAAACGACTAAGACTTCTTTATCTGCTGGAATTTTATCCATGATTTCTTCTACACCATCTAATAGTTCAAAATAAGGAATATTAAAGTAATCAAAGTTCTCTCCTTCAATCTTCCAATCAGCGAAATCCCCTTCATTACGAACATCTAGAATAAATAGCTCTTTCTTTTCGATTACTTTTCTTGCTATTTCTTTTGAATTCATTGCTTTTACTGTCATCATTTATACCCCCGATAGTATATTTTTCTTTAAAAAAATTTAATTAAAAGGTTAACGTTACATCCGCATCCTTGGCGAATTCTAAGAACGTAACGGCTCCACCCACTTCAATTCCATCAACAAATGCATCTTTTTCTAGCTCCATAACATCCATTGTCATTTGACAGCCAATTAGTTTAACCCCCCATTTCCTGAGCCATTTCCACAAGTTCAGGAATGGCTGGAACATTGGCTTTTTCAAAACCCTTTTGGTAATGCTCTTTCCCCTCTGGCATTGGTAATTGACTGTATGCTTCTTTATGAATTAGGTTTAGACCTTCAAAAGTAAAGAATATCGCTACCTCTTGGTCTGTTGCAGCTGCAGCTGTTGCTACATTGAATACTTTGTAGGCATCAAATAACCCACCATTGCTTGCGATAATCGCTAATTTTCTACTCATCTTCTTTCAACCTCCTATTATTTTTTCAATGCTGACATAATGCTATTTGGATCATAACCAACAACCCACTGGCCGTTCACTTCCGTTTGTGGAACCCCTAATTGACCTGTTTTTTCTACAAGTTGCTGCATAGTGGCAGGATTTGTTTCTACATTCACTTCTTGATAGGAAATGTTTTGATCTGATAAAAAGTTTTTTAACATCACACAATAACGACAGTGATTAGATGTATAAACAGTAATCTGATTCATGTTGCCCCCTCCTATTTATTAAGACTATCTGTTGGATGAGTCCATTCACTCATTCCAGGTACGACATTAATAACTGTTTTAAATCCAGCTTCTGTTAACTTTTGTGCGGCTAAATCACTACGGCTTCCAGTACGACACACAACATAAATATCTGCATCCTCGCTTAGTTCATTTAAACGATTCTCAAGTTCACCAAGCGGAATGGATTTTGCACCAGGAATATGATTGAAGGCATATTCAGCTGATTCGCGTACATCTAACACTAGAATACCTTCATTGTTAGCTAATTTCGCTTGAAGATCCTCGTTGTTTACAACATGTGGGTGTTTCTTCTCTTCTTTTTCTTCCCCAGTCGCCTTACGCAGATAATGTTTTAACACTTCACCCTCTTCAAGCGTTCCTAAATATTGATGTCCAGTGCTCTGTGCCCACGCCTTAATATCAGCAGTTGATCCTTTATCTGTTGCTTGAATTTCTAATACTTTTCCTGGTTCGAGCTCATTCATCGCTTTTTTTGTACGAACGATTGGCATTGGACATGCTAATCCTTTTGCATCTACTAGTTGATCAAATTTAATAGTTTCCATAAATAGTCCTCCTTAGAATGAATACCTATATAGGTATAATAAACTTCAAAAAATTTACTGAACATTACCTTCCCAGTTCATCATGCCTCCAACCATATTGGTAGCATGAAACCCGTGACTGGACAGAAACTCAGTGGCTCTTCCACTTCTAGCACCAGAGCGACAAACAATAATATATTCTTTCGTTTTGTCTAGTTCATGTAGACGAAATTCTAGTAATCCAAGCGGGATGTTTACACTCCCAGGTATATGCCCTGCTGCTACCTCATCCGTTTCACGAACATCAATAATATTCGGGTTAACGAGACGTTCTACTTCTTTAGGTGTGATTTCTTTCATAACCGATCTCCTCCTAACGTTAGTTCCAAGCGCTCATACCGCCTTTTACGTTTGTAATTTTTTTAAAACCCATTTTCCTTAATACTTTTGATGCTTTATTGCTACGCATTCCACTCTGGCAAATAACTACAACTTCTTTCTCTTTTG
>NZ_ALPT02000066.1 GCF_000292245.2 Alkalihalobacillus alcalophilus ATCC 27647 = CGMCC 1.3604
TGCGAAAAATTGGTAATAAGTAATGAAAAAGGTGAGTTGGGGGAATTAGGGAGCGAAAAAAGTGTAATAGGTAATGAAAAAGCGAGCCGGCCAAATTAGGGAGCGAATAAAAGGTAATAAGTAATGAAAAAGCCAAGCCGGCCAAATTAGGGTGCGAAAAAAAGATAATAAGTAATGAAAAAGGAGAGCAGGCCAAATTAGGGTGCGAAAAATTGGTAATAAGTAATGAAAATGGTGAGTTGGGGGAATTAGGGAGCGAAAAAAGTGTAATAGGTAATGAAAAAGCCAAGCAGGCCAAATTAAGGTGCAAAAAAAGTGTAATAGGTAATGAAAAAGCCAAGCAGGCCAAATTAAGGTACGAATAAAAGCTAATGAGTACTGAAATGGGTTATACATATAATCGCAGCGTGAAGCAAATAATAGGATGTGCAAATAAACATACAAAAGCATTGATTTATTCGAATTATTTGAGTGTTTTCACGAACAAACTAAAAATAATTTCACAATAATGTTCGTGTTTTGTTGACGTCTCACCCTTAAATTGTTATACTAATCAATGGTTTTTGAATAAAAATACTCGGCTCGTACGTCCGAGGCGGAGGTGCAACAGATGGCATCAGTTGTTGTAGTTGGAACACAATGGGGCGATGAAGGAAAAGGAAAGATTACAGACTATCTTTCAGAAAAAGCAGAGGTTGTCGCTCGCTATCAAGGTGGAAATAATGCAGGACATACGATTGTATTTGATGGAGTAAAGTATAAACTTCATCTCATTCCATCAGGGATTTTTTATAAAGATAAAGTATGTGTTATTGGAAACGGAATGGTGATTGATCCGAAAGCACTTGTCGAAGAATTAACTTATTTACATGAACGTAATGTTGATACAAGCAATTTGAGAATTTCAAATCGTGCCCATGTTATTTTACCTTACCACTTAAAACAAGACATTGTGGAAGAGGAGCGTAAAGGCGATAACAAAATCGGAACAACGAAAAAAGGGATCGGCCCAGCTTATATGGATAAAGCGGCTCGTATCGGAATTCGTATTGCGGATCTTTTAGATAAAGAAGTATTTGAAGAGAAGCTTGAGCGAAACTTAGAAGAGAAAAATCGTCTTTTTGAAAAATATTATGAGACGACAGGTTTTACAAAAGAAGAAATCTTAGAAGAGTACTATGGATATGGACAACAAATTGCTGAGCTTGTTTGCGATACGTCTGTAGTCTTAAGTGATGCTCTTGACGATGGCCGTCGTGTTCTTTTTGAAGGTGCACAAGGGGTTATGCTTGATATTGATCAAGGTACATACCCATTTGTTACGTCATCTAACCCAATTGCTGGTGGAGTTACAATTGGTTCAGGTGTCGGTCCTTCAAAAATTAATCATGTGGTTGGGGTGTCAAAAGCTTATACAACTCGTGTTGGTGATGGACCATTCCCAACGGAGTTAGTAGATGAAATTGGTGACCAAATTCGTGAAGTTGGGAAAGAATATGGTACGACGACAGGCCGTCCACGTCGTGTTGGTTGGTTTGATTCAGTTGTCGTTCGCCATGCCCGTCGTGTGAGTGGATTGACGGATCTATCATTAAACTCAATCGATGTTTTAACAGGGATTGAAACATTAAAGATTTGTACCGCTTATAAATATCGTGGGGAAGTTATTGAAGAATTCCCAGCAAGCCTTAAAGTTCTTGCCGAATGTGAACCTGTTTATGAAGAGCTACCTGGTTGGACAGAAGATATTACAGGAGTAAAATCTTTACATGAACTTCCGGAAAATGCTCGTCATTATGTTGAGCGTGTTTCTCAATTAACAGGAATTCCATTAACGATTTTCTCTGTCGGACCAGATCGTAACCAAACAAATCTTGTTCGTGGAGTTTTTGCTTAATTGAAGTAGTTAAGAAAACGAAAACGGCGAAAATGCAAGGAAAGACTTGTATTTTCGCTATGTTTTCGATATGCTAATAAAGGTTGTTTTAGAAATTTTGTGTTTCTATAAAAAAAATAAAAATATTTTATAAAAATACTTGCACTAGTGTTTTGTCTATGGTATTATAAATCTTGTCGCTAAGGCGAGTAAGACAAGCAAGCTAATATGAGCCATTAGCTCAGTCGGTAGAGCATCTGACTTTTAATCAGAGGGTCGAAGGTTCAAGTCCTTCATGGCTCACCATTACTCTTAATTTTTAAGTGTATTGGCCCGTTGGTCAAGCGGTTAAGACACCGCCCTTTCACGGCGGTAACACGGGTTCGAATCCCGTACGGGTCACCAATTTTTATTTTATCTTTAATACGGTCCGGTAGTTCAGTTGGTTAGAATGCCTGCCTGTCACGCAGGAGGTCGCGGGTTCGAGTCCCGTCCGGACCGCCATGAGTTTTTATATTTCGGTTATTTACAAGTTGGCTTGGTAGCTCAGTCGGTAGAGCAATGGACTGAAAATCCATGTGTCGGCGGTTCGATTCCGTCCCAAGCCACCATTTTTTTTATGCCGATCTAGCTCAATTGGTAGAGCAACTGACTTGTAATCAGTAGGTTGGGGGTTCAAGTCCTCTGGTCGGCATTTTATATAGATTTTACTTTTTGTTCAGTATGCAATGGCATGCTTTTTTGTTTGGATAAATAATAGTAGAATTTTTTTCGAATGGTTATTAGTTGTATAAAAGGCAGATGGGAAAATTCCTATCTGCCTTTTATACGTTTTACAGTAAAAGTGTAAAACGCTACTATATGAAGTGACAATCGTTTCTTACCCTAATTATAGGGGAGAGACGTTTTTTTGTTTTATTGAGAATGGACGGTTGCAAGATACATAAGAAGTAGAGAGAAAGTAGAGTTATTCTCCTTGGATTAAATTAGCTTATGTGAATAAAAAAGGCAGACTTTTATCATGAATTTTTTGCCAAAAAGATTACAAATCAATTTCATTTAGTAATATTGACTCACCTTAATTAGAATTATGCTAGAATGGGGAAGGCCTATTTGGTTTATATAAGAAAATTTCAAACAATTAGGATATAAAAGCTAGATTATTAGATTAGAAGAAAGAACTGATTGTGTGTATAGAAGCAATTGGTGCGAGGGTTTAAAAAGGATTATGTTAGTGTGGAATAAAGTAAAAAAACAGCAAGCGGTTGATTTACGATTAAAACAACCTCTTTATAAACATTGGATATTAGCGATGGTATTGCTCTTATCAATTTCAGGTGTCTCAAATGTGTTGGCTAGTTCAGATTTGGTGATGGAAAAGGTTTATCATATTTATCTGGAAGAAGAGTTTATTGGCACGGTTGAGGATGAAGATGATTATTTAGTCTTTTTAGAGAAACTATTAGAAGAAGAGCAAGAGCGACATTCCGGGTTAACCTTTGATTTTAAAGAGACGATTGGTGTTATTCCTGAGTTCGTTTTTATCAAAAATGCGAATACGGAACAAACGAAAGAAAAGCTAGCTGAATTACTAACGATAAAGGCTGTAGCGACAGCTCTTGTGATAGAGGAAGATGAAGTTGTTTATTTGGCTGAACAAGCGGCAGTCTCACAGTTAAAAAAGCAAATTGTTTTGGAACAAGTGGAAGAGGAAGCTTTTGAAGTGTATGTGCATTCTTTACAAGAAGAGAATTTATTGAAGACGAATGAAGAAGAGACAGTGAGTACGTCGTCTTCTTCAGAAAGTGACGAACGTGAACCGGTTCATACGAGTGAAAAGAATGATACAGAGCTTGAGTTAGAATTGGATGAAAAGCTCATTAACTCGGTTTCTTTTACAACAGATGTTGAAAGTAAGCAAGTTCTCATCTCACCGGAAAAAGTGAAAACGGTGGAAGAAGCAATGGAAGAAATAGAACAAGGCAAAGAGAATCAATTTTATTATGAGGTAAAAGAAGGCGATGTTCTTGGGACGATTGCTTCTGAAATGAATGTATCGATAAAAGAATTGCTTGAACTCAATGAAGACTTAGATAAAGAGAGTGTTATTAGAGCAGGAGATAAGCTCCAAATAAAGACATTAGAGCCTTATTTAGAAATTGAAGTTGTCGAGCATAGTAAAGTAGAAGAAGAGCTTGATTTTGATATTGAGGTTAAAGAAGATAGTAGCCTTTTTAAAGGGGAAGAAAAAGTCGAGAGAAAAGGAACCCCTGGCTTACAACATGTTGAATATAAAACGGTAAGACTAAATGGGGAAATGGTTGAACGGGAAGTATTGAATAAACAAGTCATCGAAGAGCCAGTTAGTGAAATTGTAATAAAAGGAACAAAGGAAAGGTCAGAACTAGCATGGCCGGCAGATGGTGGTTATATTTCAAGTCATCAAGGGAAACGTTGGGGGAGATACCATAAAGGAATTGATATCGCCCGACCAAACTCATATAGCATTTACGCTGCAGAAAGTGGAACGGTTACAGCGGTCACTAGCGGTGGGGGATATGGAAACTATATTCGGATTCGTCACGATAATGGATTAGAGACTTTATATGCTCATTTAAATTCAACAAGTGTTCAAGCTGGTCAGAGTGTTACAAGAGGCCAACAAATTGGGATCATGGGCTCGACTGGAGATTCTACAGGCATTCACCTCCATTTTGAAGTAACCCGTGGTGGGAGTTTATTAAATCCAATCGATTATTTACCATAAGAAAGAAAGCCGTCTCTATTGAATAAAGTAGGGACGGTTTTTTCAGATGCATTTTATTTAAAAAGGGATTTGAACGGAGCATCAAGAAGTGGTACAAGTAAGAAATGTGAACTATTAAAGGAAAACCATGACTTATGATAAACTAGAGATAGCACGTATTAAGTGTAGAACAGGAGCGTTGTGAGATGGATAAACGAATTTTAGTTGTAGATGATGAACGTCCAATTGCCGATATATTAAAGTTTAACTTAGAAAAAGAAGGATTTGAGGTTATTTGTGCTTATGATGGGATAGAGGCCTTAGCACAAGTAGATAAATTTGATCCGGATTTAATTTTATTAGATATTATGTTGCCACATAAAGATGGTATGGAAGTCTGTCGTGAAGTTCGTAAAAAGTCAGATGTGCCAATTATTATGTTAACTGCAAAGGATTCCGAAATAGATAAAGTGCTAGGCTTAGAGCTCGGAGCAGACGATTATGTGACAAAGCCTTTTAGTACAAGAGAGCTATTAGCAAGAGTTAAGGCAAATTTACGCCGCCATAAAGTAAGTGCCGATGAAACGACCGCACAGAAGGAGCTTGTCATTGGTGATTTAACGATTTATCCAGATGCTTATCAAGTGAAAAAGCGTGGCGATACGATTGAATTGACACACCGTGAATTTGAACTGATTCATTATTTAGCGAAACATCTCGGACAAGTTATGACGCGTGAGCATTTGCTACAAGCAGTATGGGGATATGACTATTTTGGTGATGTTCGAACAGTTGATGTTACGGTACGTCGTTTGCGTGAAAAGGTAGAGGATAATCCTAGCTTCCCAACATGGATTATTACCCGTCGAGGAGTAGGGTATTATTTGGCTTCTCCTGACCCACTGGAGCAAGCTTAATGAAAAATAAGGTTGGCTTTTTTAAATCGATTCAATTCAAGCTAATCATTATCTATGTGCTATTAATTTTAATTGCGATGCAAGTTATTGGTGTTTATTTTACGAAACAATTAGAGCAGCAATTAAGTGAAAATCATCATCAAATGTTAGCGGAGCGTGCGGAATTTCTAGCGTATAATTTGGCTCAAATTATGATTGATAGTGAGCCAACTACGGTCGAATCAGAAGTGACTTCCATTTTACGTGACTTTTTTAATGTTGATAAGTCTGAGGTACTTGTTGTCAATGCCAATCAAGTAGTTGTTGGTACATCAGATTTATCAAGACGTAATATCGTTGGTCAACAATCAAATGATGTTCTTATAAAACGAGCATTAGTTGGAACTCCTGATCAAAGAAACTTTGTCGATGAGCAGACAGGTAGCATTGTTCGTTCAATGGGGGTTCCGATTATAACAGCCGATGGGGTCATTGTTGGAGCGATTCATATTCAAGCTTCGATGGAAGAAATTTATTTACAAATGGAACAAATTAATGGCATCCTCTTAACCGGTACCATTTTAGCGTTAGGGATTACGGTTATTTTAATCATTTTAGTGTCTCAGACGATTACTGGACCGATTATAGATATGAGAAAACAGGCGATGCGTATGGGCCATGGTGACTTTTCCCGGAAGGTTCGAGTCTATGGAACAGATGAAATCGGGCAACTGGCAACCTCTTTTAATGATTTGACTTCAAAGTTACAAGATGCGACAGCAACAAGGGATCGAGAACAAAAGAAATTAAGCTCTGTCTTAGCTCACATGACCGATGGAGTGATCGCCTCAGATGCTAAAGGGTTAGTTATTTTGATGAATAATCGAGCGGAGGAGCTTTTAGGAAAAGCCACTTATGAGGTCATTCGTAAACCGATTACAGAAGTGCTGCAGCTTGCGGAGGACTATGTCGTTGATGATTTATTTGATCATGATGAATCACTGATTCTTGATTTTAGTGATGAAGAAAACGATTATATGTTGCAAGCTAATTTTTCGGTGATTCAAGAAAATGAAGGGCCAATTAATGGTGTGATTACAGTTTTGCATGATGTGACAGAGCAAGAGCAAATTGAACAAGACAGACGTGAATTTGTCGCAAATGTCTCTCATGAGTTAAGAACGCCATTGACGACGATGAAAAGCTATTTGGAAGCATTAGAAGATGGGGCGATTAGTGATCCGGATTTAGGTCCGCGTTTTTTAGGAGTTACTCAAAATGAGACTGAACGAATGATTCGTCTCGTCAACGATTTATTACAGCTGTCCAAAATTGATAGCCGTGATTATCAATTAAACTTAAGTACGGTTGATTTTGTTTTATATTTACATGAAGTGATCGATCGTTTTGATATGATTGCAGCAAATAAAAACATCCATTTTATTCGTAAAATTTCTCCGCAACTGACGTATGTCAAAATGGATCGAGATAAATTAACACAAGTGCTAGATAATATTATTTCCAATGCGATGAAGTATTCTCCAGAAGGTGGAAATGTAACGATTACCCTTGAGCATTATGGTCAAAATATCCGTGTGAGTATTTCTGATGAAGGAATGGGGATTCCGCGAGAAAGCCAGCAAAAAATATTCGATCGTTTTTATCGAGTCGATAAGGCTAGAGCAAGAAGTATTGGGGGAACAGGTTTAGGTCTTGCGATTGCTAAGGAGCTCGTTCATGCACATCATGGAGAGATTTGGGTGGAAAGCATGTATGGACAAGGTACCACGATATTCTTTACTTTACCTTTTACGAAAAATAAGGAGGGTAATTGGTGAGATACGAACAAGTGAAAAACTGGATATTAATTGGTCTTGTTGCCTTAAGCCTTGTTCTAACATGGGAATTATGGACCTTTCAGCCTGACTTTGATAGTCCAGATCGAGATAATTTGACTACTCCAGATACTTTAGTTGGTGGTCGCTCGTTATCAATACAAGATGTAATTGCGGCGGAAGCACTTGTTGTTCATGATGGGGACGATTATTATATGATCCCGGCAGACAGTGAGTCATACCGTGATACTTATCAACGGATATTCCGTTCAAATATAGAGGTGGAAATGACACCAATAGGGGATCCTTTTCCAAGTGAACAAGGGGAGCAAGGGTTAGAAGTTATTTTTCCAACGGCGATTCCGACAAATGTTTTGATGAGATTGTTTATTAACGAAGAAGATGAAATAATGGTTCCACTGACGGCTGTTAATCGTATCTATATTTATCAAAATCCAAACGGAGCCAATATGTTCATGCAGCTTTTTTCGGAGATTGATCAAGATATGGTCGTCCTCCGTTCGAATTTGGATTATCATATGTTCTCCCAAAATGTGTTTAATCAAGTCGAGGATTTTATCCCAGCTGTTGGTGTGAGAGAGCTGATGGATGAACAATTCAAAGAACAGTTATATGTTCCGAGTGAGCCATACGTAGGGAAAAAGCTATCCTATACGGCTCCTTCGATTGACATTGACTTTTTTCACCAGCTTTTGTTTCCTGTTCCTAGCTCCATTAGTGAAAGTAGACAAGCCAATGGGGAACGCTTCTATACAGATGGTAGCCGGATTCTAACAACTTCGAGTAACGAAGATTTTATGGATTTTGATTTCCGTTATCCAGTCATATCAGAAGATGTAACGTCTCGTCATATCGTCGATTCAAGCTTTGATTATATTAATGGTCATAATGGCTGGACCAATTCTTATTATTTATCTGATTGGTCATTATTGACGGAAACAGAAGCGAAGGCGAAATACCGCTTACAGCTAGAAAATCTCCCTGTAATTATGTATGAGGGACAAGATAATTTAATGAATATACAAGTATCACGTGTTGGTGGACAGACGTCAAGATATATTCGCCCGTTATTTAGTATTGAAAGTTTGTCTTTTGAAACGAATACAGTGCAACTTCCATCAGGCCCTGAGATGTTAGAGGGATTGCTGGAACAAGAGTTTTTTGAACTTGATAAAGTAGAAAAGATGCTTATTGGTTATGAAATGGAAAGTAGCTCGATCTCTTATGTCACTATCGAACCACATTGGTTTATTAAGTATGAGGGAAGTTGGAAAAAGCTAGGCGACAGTGACGGAGAAAGAGCAGATACAACGGGGGAGAATCGAGATGAATTGGAGTAGAACAAAAACGATTTTTATTATTACATTTCTCTTCCTTAATGTTTTTTTAACGTTTCAATTAATTCAAAAAAATGAACATTATCAAATAAGCGCTATTCCCGAAGTGACATTACAAGAGCGGCTTAAGACAAATAATATTACAATTGAAGGCGATTTGCCTGAGGTAGCGAGCAAAGACTATCATATTATTGGTCGTAATCAACGATTTAGTGAGCAGCAACTTGAATATTTAAGTGATCAAATTTCCGAGGTGAGTGAGGACGGTAAAGTGCTAACCTCGATTTTAAATGAGCCTTACCCATTATCACGAGAACAATTTTCTCAAGATTTGAATCAGTTTTTATTAAATTATGTGAATGGTGGTGCTCATTATCAATATGGTGGTCGTAATCAAGAGCGTATGTACATTTATTTTTATCAAACTTTTAATCAGCATACTGCCTACTCTGATGACTATGAACCATTAACGATAAAGTTAAATGATGACTGGGAAATAATCGGCTATAGTCAACGTTTTATTGAGTTTGAACAACACGGTAGTGAAAGTGAAATTTTATCAAGTTTAAAAGCGGTTGAAGTATTATTAAATAGTCAGCTTTTAAATATTGGTGATACGATTAATAAAATTGAGTATGGGTATTATAATCGTTTCTCATTAGAAAATGATGATTTAATGTATGCACCGATGTGGTTAATTGAAGTAGGGGAAGAGAGTTATTTAGTTCATGCGATTGAAGGAGATGTCCAACATTTAACGGTCAATAATGTTGAGGAAGAATAGCTATTTTAGTGGATGAGTTGAGAGATACTGGAGTGAACAGGAATGACATTACGTTTTAGTGTGTTAGCAAGCGGTAGTACGGGGAATGCAATGTATGTAGAAACAGAAAATCAACGTTTATTAGTGGATGCGGGTTTGAGCGGAAAAAAGTTGGAAGAGCTTTTTCAAAAGATTAATCGGAACCCAAAAGAGCTTGATGGGATTCTCGTAACTCATGAACATAGTGACCATATAAAAGGAGTCGGGATTTTTGCGAGGAAGCATCATTTGCCGATTTATGCGAATACGAAAACATGGAACGCTATGGAAGGGCATCTTGGGGTTATTACAAACGAGCAAAAGTTTCATTTTGAAGTTGGAGAAGTGAAAAGCTTTGCCGATCTCGAGGTCGAGTCATTTGGTGTTTCACACGATGCGGCTGAGCCGATGTTTTATGTTTTCCATCATCAAGGGAGGAAATTAACATTAGCAACCGATATGGGCTATGTAAGTGAAAGAATTAAAGGAACGATTTGCGGGTCTAATATGTTTGTCTTTGAGTCGAATCATGATATTAATATGTTACAAATGGGTAGGTACCCATGGAGTATTAAACGACGTATTTTAAGTGATGTCGGTCATGTTTCAAATGAAGATGCGGCAATGGCTTTAAGTGATGTAATTACAGATGCCACTTCAAGAATTTATTTAGCCCATTTAAGCTTAGATAATAATATGAAAGATTTAGCTCGTTTGACCGTTGAGCAAGTTTTAAAAGAACAAGATCATGCAGTCAATGATCAGTTTGATTTATATGATACTGACCCAGTGGAACCAACTGCTTTGACTGTCGTTTGATCGTTTAAAAGTGAGTGAAATCGGCAATAATAAGTAAGGATTTTCAAAGCATTTTATTGGACATTCTGATGGTGAGTTAGTCAAAATAGTAGATAACGAATCAGTATTGAATCAATGTTCCTATTAGGAGGCTGTTATTATGGGATACTATGACGAACATGTGAGACAAACACGAACTACAAGAAGTGGAAATCGACGTAGTACGGCTTTGTCGGCTTTTTTAGGAGCGGTTATCGGAGCGGTTGTCGTTTTATTTTCGGTTCCAATACTAGCAAACTTAGGGTGGCTACCATATGAGATTCATCCAAATGAAGAAACGAGTCTAGATGTTGAGGAAAATAGAATCAATGATACTAGTGATCTCCAATCTGTCTCCTATTCGGTCAATACGGACATAACGGAAATCGTTGAAAATGTTTCAGAAGCCGTTGTTGGTGTCGTTAATATTCAACAAGCTGGCTTTTTAGGGATGTCAGGAGAAGGCACAGGATCAGGCGTCGTGTATAAAATCACAGATGAACATGCCTTTATCGTGACAAATCAACATGTGATCGAAGGAGCTAATACGATTGAAGTGAGCCTTTCAGACGGCACACGAGTAGAGGCAGAACTGATCGGCGAAGATGTGTTAACAGACTTAGCAGTCATTCGTATTGATGGCAGTGAAGTGGATACAGTCGCGGAATTTGGCGATTCCAATACCCTTCGTGTCGGCGAACCAGCTATTGCGATTGGAAACCCGCTAGGTCTTGAATTTGCCAGCTCAGTAACCCAAGGAATTATTAGCGGAACAGAACGAAGCATTCCAGTCGATACAAATGGTGATGGGCAAGTTGATTGGCATGCAGAGGTTATTCAAACGGATGCTGCGATTAATCCAGGAAATAGTGGTGGAGCTTTATTAAACATAGAAGGCCAAGTCATTGGAATCAATTCGATGAAAATTGCCCAAAGTGCGGTAGAAGGCATTGGTTTTGCCATTCCAACGGCCATCGCCTTACCCATTATTGATGATTTAGAGCGATTCTCAGAAGTAAGGCGTCCACAGCTTGGTGTAGGGATTATTTCCTTAAATCAAATTCAAAGCTTCCATTGGCAAGAAACTTTAAACCTTCCAACAGACGTACGTGGAGGAGTTGTCGTCACAAGTGTTTCACCAAGTTCACCTGCAGCAGGTGCCAATATGCAAGAATATGATGTAATCGTTGAAATCGGTGGCGTAGAGGTGAACGATACCCATGATTTACGCAAGTTTTTATATACCGAAGCCGAGGTTGGGCAAGAGGTTGAAGTTGTGTACTATCGAGATGGTCAGAAGGAAACAGCTACGTTAACATTACAAGAACAAGAAAGTTTTTAAGTTAATTTCCAAAAAGGATGTATCTTTTAGCTTGTCGACAAGTCTCGTTAAGGAGGTTTATCGATGAGCTTTTTTGATGATGAGAAGATGTTAGGGTGCTGAGTGTTGGACTTTTAATTCGATGATTAAAAAATTAGTTGGATAGGTCGAAAAAGAGCGAATCGTGTATGGAAGAAGTACCTGTGGATAAGAATATCTTGGAAGTATCCACATCTAAAATTAGAATATGCTATAATAAAAAACGGATAAAAGAAGGGACGGATAAAATGAAATTAATGGCTTGTCAAGAGCATGTAGAGCTTGCAATGGAAATGATTATTGACGAAAAAGAAGTGGCACCTAATATAGAGATACTAACAAAAGATCAAGATTTATCCACAGTATGCGAGTTTTGTCAAAACGAGGCGAAATATAGCGTATCAAATCAACAATAAAATAACCTGTTGATATGTGGATAACTTCTGTGGATAAAAATAAAAAAGGAGTTATACACGCTGTGAATATCACGATTATCTCAGTCGGAAAATTAAAAGAAAAATACTTAAAACTAGGAATTGAAGAATATACAAAAAGACTTGGAGCTTACGGCCAAATTTATTTAGTTGAAGTTCCAGACGAAAAGGCACCTGAAAACTTAAGTGCAGCAGAAGAAGAACAAGTGAAACAAAAAGAAGGCGAACGCATCCTTAACAAAATCCCCGCAGACAGCCACGTCATTGCCTTAGCAATCGAAGGCAAACAACTTACCTCAGAACAACTCGCCCAAAACCTCAACAATCTCGCAACATACGGTAAAAGCAAAGTTACTTTTATAATCGGTGGTTCCCTTGGTCTATCAAATGAAGTAACGCAACGGGCTAATGAGAAATTATCTTTTTCAAAGATGACGTTCCCACACCAGTTAATGAAGCTTGTGTTAGTGGAGCAGGTGTATCGGGCGTTTCGGATTATTAAGGGTGAACCGTATCATAAGTAAATGGGGTTTTTATTAGATGTATACTTATCTGTATATTTATCATTATTAAATGGATATAACAAAATCTTCCTGGGCAACTAAACCAACAAATAGGAAGGTTTTTATGTTTAAATTATTTATTAAGACTGTTGAATGTTTCTTTATACTTGATTAATTATCATTTTTAAACTTTTAAATAAATAGAAGCATATGAAAATTATGATAACTAAAAAGAGGAGCTTGACTGTAATGGGGAAGCTTGAATTCACCAATTAAAAGCAATAGCAGTTTCAATATAATTCTAATTATGTTCAATTTGTTGAAGAAAAGTAGAGGTGGATATAAAGATATATTATAATTTATTACTCTAAATAGTATACGTTATTCTAATCAATGATTTCGACAATTGTAGTAATTTAATATAAAATATAAAGTTTGAAGGGTATAAAAGATAAAAATATGTAGTGGTTTATAATCAATAAGAAGTTATTGATACCTTTATATAAATTGTAAGGTATTTATCATGTAAAATAGATATAAAAATTTACTTAATTAATAACTCATATATATAGATTATAAATGGACTGGAGTAGTGTTATGAAAAGTATTCCGATATATTCTTTTTTTTCAGGTGCAGGATTTTTTAGATTTGGGATTTTCCTTTTCTGGTTTTGACATTACTTTTACAAATGAAATTTCAAAGGACATATCAAGAGTTTATAATTCCGGAATGAGCTCATGTTTAGATAAAGAAGTTTCAATTACTTGTAATGAATCCATTGAAGATATTTCTTCTAGTGATATTACAGAGATGGTCAATATTAAAAATCAAAATCAATTTTGGGGAGTTATTGGTGGACCACCATGTCCAGATTTCTCTGTAGGTGGAAAAAATAAAGGACATCAAGGTGAAAATGGTAAATTAACGGAAACATTTGTAAATTTAATTTGTAATACTAGACCTAATTTTTTTGTTATTGAAAATGTAAAAGGACTTGTGAAGACTAAGAAGCATAAGGAATTTTTTGACAGAATGATAGGCTTATTAGAGGACAGTGGATATGCTGTAGATTTTAAAGTTTTAAATGCGCTTGATTTGGGGGTACCTCAAGATAGAGAAAGAATATTTATATTGGGAGTAACAAAGACAATTTATAAAAAAGTTTTTAAGGTAGAGTTTTCTGGTGAACGTGGCTGGTTTTACTGGCCTTGTTATGAGAGATATGTAAATGCAAAATATAAGTATGTTTGGCCAACCACAAACGAATTTGGTATTGATATTGAAAAGCCCAGCTCTATTCCCCAGGAATTAATGGTAGGAACATACTTGTTGGATAATGAATTGAAAAATATTCCGAATTCCAATGAGTTTTTCAATCCTAGGTCTTCCAAATTTAGTTTTATAGAAGAAGGGGATGATAAAAGAAAAAGCTTTAAAAGATTACACAGATGGAGATATAGTCCTACTATTGCGTATGGGAATAATGAAGTGCATCTTCATCCCACACTTGAGAGGAGATTATCAGTTCGAGAGGCACTTAGATTACAAACCGTACCTGATAACTTTGTAATAAATGAAGATATATCTTTGACAGTTAAATTTAAGGCTATAGGAAACGGTGTACCAGTTAAAATGTCAAGTTTGTTGGCAAGTAATTTAAGTTATTTTTTAAAGCAATACTTGTATAGCTAGAGGTGATAAGATGATATCTGAAGAAGAGATAAAATATGATCTGATAAATATGGATGATACAGGTATTGTAAAAAAATATTTATTAAATACTGATGTTTGGTATTTTACATGTCATCTAAATCTAGACCATAATGCATTTATGATTAATCTTGATTTAATGAATGAAATAGTTTCAAATAATCTTTCCGTAAGTATGAAAAATATTCTAATTGTTGGAAGTGGAAAAACTGGTTATAGTTTTTCACCACAAAAAGCATTAAGAAAATTTGATAGTAATGAAGAAATAGAATCAGATATTGATATAGCAATAATATCTGATAAATATTTTTTTGAGTATTGGAATCTAGCAAGAAAAGAAGTTAGTGTAAGATATTCCCGTTACTATAATGAAATATCATCAGGGATATTTAATGGTTATATATCTAAAAATACTTTGGAAGATATACCTTCAATTAGAAAAAAATGGAATGATAGAATACGAGCAACAAAGAAAGAGTTAAAAGCAAGAGCAAAATTTCAACATCCGATAAATTTTAGAATTTATAGATCTTGGGAAGACTTAGAAGAATATCACATTAAGGGGATTAATAAGCTAAAAAAAGTAATAATAAAGGAGGGAAGCAAATGATTTTGAAAAACTTTCATATTTTAAAAGTGAAAGATGTATATGATAAATTTACAAATGGAGTCCTTGTTGTGGATGAGTCATATCAACGAAGAAAGGTTTGGAACGAAACGGATAAGATAAGATTAATAGAAACAATTTTAATTGGGTATATTGTACCTTCCTTATATTTGTGGGATGCAGAAATCGATCCGACAACAGGGCAAACAATTACTCATATTGTTGATGGTCAGCAAAGGGTAAATGCAATAGTAGACTTTATTGAAGGTAAATTTTCACTGCTTAAATCAAGCCTTACTCAGCCTGATATTACTGGAAATTATGCAAATAAACGGTTTGATGAATTAACTGAAAAAGAAAGGGTTAATATTTGGTCGTACAATATACCTGTTGTTCAACTTTCAGAAGTAGATAATGTTGAAACTATAAAAAGTATATTTTATAGATTGAATTTAACTGACTATAATTTAAGAGCACAAGAGAAAAGGCATAGTACTTCTAACGGTTTATTCGCTGAATTGGCTATTGAACTTTCAGAAAATGAATTTTGGTCTAATCACAATTTATTTAATGCAGGCGATATTAAAAGAATGAAAGATATTGAATTTTGTGCATCATTAATATTACTTGCACGAGATGGTATTATAAACCAAACAACTCAAAGACCTCTTAATAATGCTTATGATGATTATAAAGATATTTATGAAGAGAGAGATATTGATAAAATGAGAATATTATTTTGGATAGATTCTCTTAATAAGTTTATTAATGATACAACTATAGGCTTTATACAAAAGAAATCACAGCTATATACTATGTTTACAGTTATAGATTATTTGGAGTCAAATAAAATTGAAATATCAGATGAAATGGTATTAAATTTCACTGAATTTGTGAAAATGTATTTAGATTATAGAAATGACAATGTAGATAATGACGATTCAACAAAGATTATACTAAATACGTATAAACTTGCGGTATCTGAAGGAATAAATAAATTAAAAAATAGAATGATTAGATTTAATATTATGAAAAAAGTCCTGTTGCAAGGTATAAATAGCATTGACGAAATTTAATTTTAATTAAGTAGAGTTAATACTTTGCCTATTAATACTTATTGCATGAATCATTATAAAACTTATATTACTCCGAGTATTAAATTAATAAATTTCTGGACGCTCAAATGAATTTTTCTTTGACTTATTTAGTTTAAGTAAGATTTGAATATCGTATAAATAATATGAGAGAAGTTATTGCATTGTTGTTAGTAAACCTTTCTTTTATGTATGCCTCCAAAATACTTATACATTCTAAATTTTAGTTATGTCTCTGGTCAAACCATATGATATTTGCTTCAGATATTATTAATTTATCAAAGACCTCATTTAGATAGAGCAGGGGGAACCGTATCATAAATAGGTAGCGGTTTTCTTTAAAATATAATCCCCTAAGTATGAGGGGGGAGTTGTTAGTAACCATATTATGTAGTGAGGAGTCACCTGGACTCCTACTACTTTCAGGGGTGTGAGCAATAAAAGAAAATTGAATATCTTTTAATTTATTATTGCTTACATCAATTTTTTTGATAGATGCTACAAGTAACTGTCTGAATTCCATTATATCTAATCGCTCTTTTAGATCTAAGAATTCTTGAAGTTGGGTACGTATAAAGTCAGTGTTGACCTCTTTTACCATGGTATCCTTAACTTCTTTATCACTTTGTAGCTTAGCCAATGAATCCTTTAAGTCAATAATCTCTACACGGAGTTCAGTAATTCTTTCTTTAGCTTCTTGAGGTGTATAAAATCCAGAACCCGTCATTGCATCGTCTTGGATCATTTTCTTTTGAGTTTCGAGTTCTGCTATGCGCTTTTCGATTATCTTAGTTTCATTACTATTGTCGTTTGTTGTGTACTCCCTAGCAATTTTCTCGTGTATGTTTTGTGTTATAGCGCTAATTATAGAATTGGATTGTAGTGCTTTTGTGAGCCTCTTATAAACTGATTTTTCCAGTTTATCGGCATTTACAGTGTTGGGATTACAGACGGCTTTACCGCCGTTATGATATCGGCCACAAACATAGTAACGCAATTTAGTGCCATCTTTACGCTTCGAACTATACATACTGGTCATATATGAACCACATTCTGGGCACTTTGCAATCGATGTTAATGGAAAGTTTCGAGTGTACTGTCTTGGTGTACCTGTTGACCGTTTCTTTATCATTGAGTTAGCCTTATCCCAAGTCTCTTCATCAATAATTGGTTTGTGAATCCCTTTGACGTTAATGTAATCTGGGTTTGTACCTTTCCTTCTCTTTTTCTCCCAATGTACTACTTGATTAAAACGAATATATCCCTTGTATACAGGATTTTTCAGTATTATATTCACGGTTGATTGAGCAAATTCTTTGTTGTTTTTTGATCGTTTCCCAATTTTGTTGAGGTGATTGGCAATTTTCTTCGTGCCCCAGTTTTCATTAACGTATTTGCTATAGATCATTTTAATTATCGCTGCTTCTTCAGGAATGATTATTAGCTCTTTATTTTTACTACGATATCCAAGAACTCTTCCACCGTTAAATTTTCCTTCTTTAGCCCTCTGGGTCATTCCCATCTTAACGTTTTCAGCAAGTTCTTCTCTTTGATATTGAGCAACAGATGACAAAATATTGAACTGTAAATTGCCATGGGGCGTACCATATTGCCCTTCTTTTATGGATATAAATTTGACACCTGAATTGTGTATCTCATCGACAAGTGATAGGGAATCAGAGAGGTTTCTACTCAATCGGGATACTTTATAGGTTATGATAGCATCCAAGTAACTCTTTTTGACATCTTGCATCATACGATTTAATTCATGTCTACAGTTTGTTGATTTGGCACTTATTCCTTCATCTACATAAAATCTTACAATGGCGTCGTCTCCATATAGTTTGTGGGCTGCTGCTTGAATACCTTCATCCTTTTGGCCTTCCAAGGAGAAACCTAACTCTGCTTGTTTGCTTGTTGAGACTCTGATGTACAAGCCCACTGTTTTTATCTCTTTTATCATTTTTATACACTCTCTTCATGATGGTCTGAAGTTATTTTGTGAAAATTGCTTTGTAAATTATTGTGGAAATGATTTCAATGCTTTCTGTGTTATCAGTTTCAGTAGAAATGTGTTCAGTATTCTCACGCATATTTAATTACCTCCGAAAAGAAATTTTGATAGATTCCTTTCTGTCGGAGGACACATTTTATTTATAGAGAGGGAGCCGGACCAATTTGGAGTGCTATACTCTTAGAAAAAAATAAAACGTCTCCACGTATAAAATGACAGTTTTGTCTAAAGTGTCTTTTACGTATGATTACGTTTTATCAGGTAAGTAGCAGATGCGTACTATAAATTTGTTACTTGTTGGAAGAAATTATGTAGTTTAGTAGAATAAATGTAAGAGGGCTCTAAATAAAAGATAATAAAGTATAAGAGAATAGAATATACACATTTAGAAAAGGGGGACAAATATAAATGTTTGAAATTGAGGGTAAAGATATTAGTGAATTGAGTGACAGTGATTTAAGGTCGCTTATCGGACTTCTTTGTGAGGCGGACCTTCGTTCTATGAAATTACCAACAGCAGGTGTTACATGGGGTGGTCACCAAAACGCGAAAGACGGAGGGATTGATGTACGAGTTGAATTAATGTCCTCAGTTTATAGTGACGGGTTTATTCCTCGGTCTAATACAGGTTATCAGGTTAAAAAGCCAGATATGCCTCGTAGTGCTATTTTTAAAGAGATGATGGTAAATGGTGAGCCCAAACAAGCTATTAAGGATTTAATAGCTTTAAATGGTGCATATATTATTGTAAGTAGTCAAGGGTCAACTGCTGACTCTGCTCTAAAAGATAGAAAAGATACAATGCAGGAAGTGGTTGAAAACTTTTCACATACGTCTAATTTTAAAGTCGATTTTTACGATCGTGAACGAATAGCTGGATGGGTGCGAAGCTTTCCAGCTCTAAGTATCTGGGTAAGGGAAAAAATCGGAAGGCCAATCCGGGGGTGGAGGACTTTTGGTAATTGGGCTCGTTCTCCCGGGGGTCTTAAAGAAGAATACATCCTAGATGAACAAATACGTCTATATAGTAGTGGTAATTCCCACTTCGACGGGTTGTCTGCTTTAGAAGGGCTAAATAAACTAAGATCAATATTAGAAAGGCCAAAGTCGAATATTCGTTTAGTGGGCCTCTCAGGTGTTGGAAAAACTAGATTAGTACAAGCCTTATTTGATAATAGAATTGGTAGTAGCCCATTAAATCCTTCTACTGTTTTCTATACAGATATAAGTGATGGTCCTAATCCTGATCCATGTACTCTTGCTCAGCGTTTAGTAAATTTAAATAGTCATGCTACTGTTATTGTCGATAATTGCCCACCAGACTTACATAATCGATTAGTAGCAGTAGGGGGAGAACCTAATAGTTTATTAAGCATAGTTACTGTTGAATATGATGTTCGGGAGGACCAACCTGAAGAAACTGAAGTTTTTCGCTTAGAGCCAGCATCTAAAGAGTTAATTAGTCATATTTTGAAGTTACGCTTTTCTCATTTAAGTGAAGTAAATGCTAGGACTATAGCAGAATTCTCAGGAGGAAATGCACGTATTGCGATAGCTTTAGCCAATACAGTTAAAAGAGGAGAGAACCTTGCAGGGTTAAGAGATAATGTTCTTTTTAATAGATTGTTTGAACAAAGAAATGAACCCAATTTCCGTTTATTACAGGCTGCTGAAGTTTGTTCATTGGTTTACTCATTTGATAGTTCAATAAATGAAACAGATAGTAATGAGCTAATTATATTAGGGTCAGTAGTTGGAATGTCAACACAGCCAATATATGAAAATGTGAGTGAACTGATACGTCGTGATCTTGTGCAAAAGAGAAGCATATGGAGAGCAGTTCTGCCTCATGCAATAGCAAATAAGCTTGCGCAAAGGGCTCTTGAAAATATACCTATCAATATTATCTGTAACACGTTTGAAAATGGAGAAAATGAAAGATTATTAAAATCTTTCTCAAGAAGGTTAAGTTTTCTACACGATTCAGAAGAAGCAAAAGAAATTTCAAATAGATGGCTGAATGAAGGAGGACTTTTAGGTAGTGTTAGTAATTTAAATGAGTTTGGTATTAGTCTTCTCAAAAACATTGCTCCTGTAAATCAAGAATTAGTTCTTGCTTCTATTGAAAAGGTTTTACTTTTAGAAGAAGCAAATACCTTTTTTTCTCGTGATAACCCTAATTACAATGAATTTACTAGGCTTCTTTGCTCTATTGCTTATGAACAAGATTACTTTGAGCGGTCTTCAAATTTACTTTGCTTATTTGCACTGTCAGAAAGGCCAGACGAAAATTATAATTCAATTAGAAAAATGTTGAAGACACTATTCCAGTTATATTTATCTGGTACAAAAGCTACTCCCGAACAAAGACTAATTATAATTGACAAATTAGTGGTATCAAATATTCACAACGAGAGGGAACTAGGTCTTTTATTGTTAGAAGTTGCACTTAAAACTGATAGTTTTATATCCGATCATTATTTTGAGTTTGGAGCTCATTCTAGAGATTATGGACTTCAACCTACTACTATGAAGGAAATACAGCATTGGTATAAGGTTTTTATCAAATATTCTTTAAAACTTATTATGAATCAAAGTCCAGTTTCAAATAAAGTAAAAGTAATTCTCGGGAGGAAATTTGGTAGTTTATGGCTTAAAACACGTTTGTATGATGAACTTGAACTTTGTGCAAATAAAATATCTGAAAAAGGTTTTTGGGGTGAAGCATGGGTAGCTGTTAAATCTGTTAAGAAACGGAACCAAGAAACTTTGGATTCAAGTATTGAATCTCGCTTAGATGAATTAGATAAAATTCTAAAACCAACAAGTTTAATTGAACATGTAAGACTTTATGTTTTATCTGAAGATTCTTTTGCTTTAGTCGATACTTTTGATGAAAAAAATAGTGATGATGAAGATATTAAAATTGAGGAAAATGCAAAATCTTTAGGTATCGAAGTTGGATCCAATCAAGAGATCTTAAAGGAATTATTGCCTGATATAATATGCTGTAAAAATTGGGTAATGTTTAATTTTGGGCAAGGATTGGCAGAGGGATTATTGAGCTCTGACTTGATCTGGGAGGAATTTATAAGCCAATTAACTACTCTAGAAAGAACAACTATAAACTATCAGGTAATTCGTGGTTTTTTAAGTGCACTATCAAAGAATAACCCCAATCTTTGTAACAGAATTTTAGATGATGCTTTGACGAAAAAAATTACAGCAGAAGTATTTCCTTTGTTACAAACAAGTATTGAAATTGATGAAAGTGGTGTGAAAAGGTTAATTGAATCTCTTGAAAGTGGTTCCTCACCAATTTGGCAATATAGTAATTTAGCATATGGAAGAGTGCACGAAACTATTAATGATGGCGACTTTTATAAAATGATAAAATTAATTTCTTCCCAATCTAATGGTTTAGAAGTAGCAATTAAAATACTTCATATGAGACTTCATGGACAAAAAAAGAATGAGCAACATAATAAAACAATAATTGGATTAGGTCAAGAATTGCTTTCTATGTATGAATTTCAAAGAAAGACTTCCAGAAACGACAGAAGTGATTATGAACTATCAGAGATTATTAAAGCTAGTTATGTTACTAATTCTTCTATAGAGAATGCAAAAATCCTAGGTGATAAGTTATTAAAGGGT
Source organism: Alkalihalobacillus alcalophilus ATCC 27647 = CGMCC 1.3604 (assembly GCF_000292245.2). GTDB lineage: Bacteria > Bacillota > Bacilli > Bacillales > Bacillaceae_D > Alkalihalobacillus > Alkalihalobacillus alcalophilus. The sequence continues at coordinate 21,731 of NZ_ALPT02000066.1, forward strand.
TTTATGAGTTATGATATTTACCCTTGGAATTATAGTAGAGTATTAGAAGCATTGGCTTCTACCCAACCGCAAGCTTTTCTTGAGACATTTCTAGAAAGTAATGAAGATAATAGAGAAGTAGATACGCTATTTCTTGATGATTTACGAACCAGGGCAAATCCAATTTCTAAGATTAATAGGGAAGTTATTATTGAGTGGTGCGAATCTAGTCCTGAAACAAGATATTTATTATTAGCCAGAGTAATTATGCCTTATTATAAATGTAAAGAGAGTAATAAGTTACAATGGACACCTTTAGCACTAGAAATTCTTGAGAACTTTAATGAACCTATTGAAATATTAGATACTTTTAAGTATTCTTTTTTACCAAGATCCTGGAGCGGATCTTTAGCTGCAGTAATGGAACGGCGTTTGCCTTTAATTTATGAGTTAAAAGAACATCAGGATAGATCTGTGGTTAATTGGGCTATCAAACAACAAGTAGAATTAGATGGTTCAATCAGACAAACGCGTGAGAATGAGTTAAACGAGGAAAGAAGAAGAAATGAGCGATTTGAATAGTCTTTAACAAGCGGAAACCTTCCGAATTAATATTAATATTAATATGGATTGTAAAGTACAGGGAGATTGCCATTTTACTTCGTTCTTTTAAAATAAAAAGAAGCAGTGAACCGTTCTCGTGCACCACTTGAAGAAGTTTTTCTTAATACCTGAATGGATTAGTCTCACAAAGTGACAGAATCATATAATCCTTTTTAAAAATTGACATACCCGGGGCACAAATTTTACAGATAAAATAATAACCAATACCTAGTGGGGGGAGAAAATTATTATTCCCTCCTTTTCTATATGTAATTTTATTTAAGTGTTTTTACATTTTCATTTAGTGTGCCAAAAGAGCAAACGGGCACACTCGGTGCAGTAAAGCAATACCGCACTGGGGATCAGCGCACTTATGTCCTATTTATTTTAATTTAGGGTAAGTTTAAAGGTGAAATCATAAAAAATTTTAAATTTATTTTGTTAGGATGTATTATGATAATTAATACCTAGG
>NZ_ALPT02000067.1 GCF_000292245.2 Alkalihalobacillus alcalophilus ATCC 27647 = CGMCC 1.3604
AACTTGTTTCGCTTTAATTGCGACTTGATTATCTTAACATTTTTCAATCACTCACGTCAACAACTTTTTTATTTTTATTTTCTAGCTAAGTTGTTTTCGTTTTAGCGACAAGAAATAATATACCATCATTATTAGATAGGATCAATACCTTTTTAAATAAAAATCAAAAAAAGTTTTACCACAACGTAATTTTATTCAAAACGTAATATTCGATCGGAAACCCTCTTGTGATAAATTGTACTCAACATCAGAAATCCGTGTTATCTATATTAACCCTTTTTATCCCTTAAGACTAGCTCTTTTCCCATAAAAATTATAATTTCCTTTTATAGCTCCTATTATCCATGAAACTCTTTACTATCATTCATTCACCGTCTTGCGTCTATCTAAACATTTAATAGTAGCTGCCCCAGAAAAACATAAATAGGTCTTCTAGAAAAAAGCCCTCTTTCTATCCCCTAAAGCTAAGAGGCAAGACGAGCACTTTACGAACAGGTGGCATCAATGAATTTCATCCTATCCTAAAGCCACTAAAAAAACGGTCTACTCGTTATAATATGGTTGCATTAATTAACTTAACTCCACTCCGCAAATGAATTGGGAATCTACTCTCTATTCACTGTGGACTCTCCCGTCCTTCTCATTAGAGAATACAAAAAGACTGCCCGCATAAGGTCATTCTCATGACTTTATGGGACAGTCCGTTTTCATTTGTATTAATTTTATTCCGTCACGTCTTTTCCGCGCATTTGTGGGAATAAAAGAACGTCTCGAATCGATGGTGAGTTGGTTAACAGCATAACGAGTCGGTCGATACCGATCCCTAATCCACCCGTTGGAGGCATACCATACTCTAGCGCTTCGATAAAGTCTTCATCCATCATATGAGCTTCATCATCACCTTGTTCACGTTCCACTAATTGTTGCTCAAAACGTTGCCTTTGATCAATTGGGTCATTTAACTCTGTAAAGGCATTCGCATGCTCGCGTCCCACGATAAACAACTCAAAACGATCTGTAAAACGTGGATCTTCAGGATTTTTCTTAGCTAATGGAGAAATCTCGACTGGCTGTCCATAAATAAAAGTTGGTTCAATTAAATTCTCCTCAACAAAATGTTCAAAGAATTCATTAATAACATGACCATAAGTCATCGTCTCTTTTACATGTACCCCATGTTCTTTCGCTAATGCTCTAGCTTCCTCATCGCTCATTTCTTGCCAGAAATCAACACCAGATGCTTCCTTAACCGCATCAACCATATGGACTCTTTTCCATTCTGGTTTTAAGTCAATTTGATATTCACCATAAGTTACCGTTGTTGTTCCAAGAACTTCTTCAGCAATATGGGCAATTACATTTTCCGTTAATCTCATAATGTCTTTATAATCTGCATAAGCTTCGTAAAGCTCAATCATCGTAAATTCAGGGTTATGACGAGTTGATACACCTTCATTACGGAAGACGCGACCAATCTCATACACCTTTTCCAACCCACCTACAATTAAACGTTTTAAATGTAGCTCAATCGCGATACGCATATAAAGCTGCATATCTAATGCATTATGATGAGTAATAAACGGGCGAGCAGACGCTCCACCTGCAATGGAGTGCATCGTTGGTGTCTCAACCTCTAAGAAACCTAGTCCATCTAGATAACGGCGCATAGATTGTAAAATTTTACTTCTTAAAATAAACGTCTCACGTACATCAGGGTTTACAATTAAATCTACATAACGTTGACGGTAACGTTGTTCAACATCCTTTAAACCGTGGAATTTATCTGGTAACGGACGTAATGATTTAGATAATAACTCAAAGTTGGTCACTTTAATTGAAAGCTCACCTACTTTAGTTTTAAAAGCAACCCCTTTAATCCCAACAATATCACCAATATCAATCGTATTAAAGATCGCATACTGCTCTTCACCAATTGCATCTTTTCGTACATAAATTTGAATTTGACCCGTTAAATCTTGAATATGAGCAAACCCTGCTTTGCCTTTTCCTCGCTTAGTCATCACACGACCAGCTAAGATAACTTCATGCGATTTTTCTTCTAGCTCTTCTTTTGTTTTTTCTGAGAATTGATTAGCCATTTCAACGGCTGTATGTGTACGCTCAAACTTTCCACCAAACGGTTCAAGTCCTTGCTCTTCAAATTGTCTTAATTTCTCTCTACGTACTTTCAATTGATCGTTTAATTCCAATTCTTGACTCACGACTCTTCATCTCCTCTTTTAACTCACATACTTACTGATAAAATACTTTATTAAAAACACTATTGCTCAATATGAAAAAAGTTATACACCTTCTATATATTCAATAGCATTTGCCACTGCTATGTAGAAAGACTGCTAGTCGATACCAGCAGTCTAATGATCTCACACGGATTATAGTGAAGTCTACAGAAAAAGTCAAACAACACTTGTTTCTTGTTCGACGATTCGTTCTTCAACCTCTTCAACAAAAGCATATAGCGTCTCGGCTACATGATCTCTTGTTTCAAATTGATTGATTTCATCCCGGACTTTTCCGCTTCCTTTAAGCCCTTTTAAATACCACGCTGCATGTTTTCTCATTTCTCGAACCGCTACTGGCTCACCTTTTAAATCAATCAGACGATCTAGGTGCAACATACAAACATCGATTTTCTCACGTGCTTCTGGCTCAGGGTGCAATACTCCATGTTCCAAATACTGAATCGTACGGTATAACATCCAAGGATTCCCGAGTGCCGCACGACCAATCATTACCCCATCAACTCCAACTTCATCAAGCATACGACGGGCATCTTGTGGTGTTTTTACATCCCCATTACCAATGACAGGAATATTAACCGCATCCTTTACTTCTTTAATAATATTCCAATCCGCTACTCCTTCGTACATTTGCACACGGGTACGGCCATGAACAGCAACCGCACTCCCTCCTGCACGTTCAACTGCACGAGCATTTTCAACCGCAAAAACGTGGTCCTCATCCCAACCAATTCTCATTTTAACAGTTACAGGCTTTTTAACCGCATCAACAGTTGCCGCAACCATCTCATAGATTTTATTTGGATCAAGTAACCACCTTGCCCCTGCATCACATTTTGTAATTTTAGGTACAGGACAGCCCATATTAATATCGATAATATCGGCATTTGTATTTTCATCTACAAATTTTGCCGCCTCTACTAATGTTTCTTTTTCGCCGCCAAAAATTTGTAAACTTAATGGTTTTTCACGCTCGTCTACATATAACATACTTAACGATCTCGCATTTTTATGCAAAATTGCTTTATCACTAACCATTTCCGCACATACTAGTCCAGCACCAAACTCCTTAGCAATCAGACGAAAGGCCGGATTACAAACACCCGCCATTGGAGCTAGTACAACTTGGTTTTTCATTTCAATATCGCCGATTTTTAACATTATCGATTCACCCCCATCATGAATCACTCTTAATATCTTCTTCTGTTATATTTAACGTCACAACAATACGTTCTATCAGATAATCATCTGGAACACGGTTTCCTCTTTCAATTTCACCAAGAACAGAGACAGATATACCTAATTCTTTTGCGAAGCTTTTTTGTGTATACCCCTTCAACTTACGAAAGGCTCGTATTTTTCTTCCTAAAAGTTCGGAATCCAACGCTTAACACCCTCTTTATCAGGTAAAGATTGAGCAATCTCTCCTACCGTTTTTTGTTGATTACATATAAGACGATCAGGTTGCAAATCAGATAATGGTATCATAACAAATGCCCGTTCTAACATTCTCGGGTGAGGAATTGACAAGTTCTCCACTTCCATATTCTCTTCATCATAGAGTAGAATGTCAAGATCCAATGTTCGGGGGCCCCACCTCACATCACGCTTGCGTCCGCACTCTAATTCTATCGATTGAGTTACTTCCAATAATTTCAAAGGTTCTAAACTCGTCGCAATTTCTACGACCATATTCAAAAATGGTTGTTGATCGACATAACCGACTGGCTCTGTTTCATAAATGGGTGATTGATTGTTCAGCTGAATATGCGTGTGCTCCTGAAGTAAAGCAAGAGCCTGCTTTAGATACTCTTGTCTATTGCCAATATTAGAACCAAGAGCAAGCAAAACTTTATTATCCATTTTTACGCTCCCTCTTAATTTCAATGGCGACTGACTTATAGTGCCCAGGAATCGGCGGATCTGGTTTGATTACTTTCACCGTACAAGAGTGAAGGTGCGAAAAATCTGCCAATAAAGATTGAGCTATTTTTTCAGCGACTGCTTCTACCAACTTATATGGTTTTCCCTCAACAACTTCTTTTACTATGTTGTAAGCATCCGCATAATTAATTGATAGTTCTAAGTCATCTGCTTCGCCTGCTTTTTTTAAATCTAATTCTAAAATTAGATCAACTTGAAATCGTTGTCCGAGCACTTGCTCTTCTTTAAAGACTCCATGGTATCCATAAAACGATAACTCATTTAAATAGATTTTATCCAATTCGAGCATCTCCTTTTGCAAGCATTGCATCCATCATTTTTGTCATTCTTGTCATTTCTTTGACATCATGTACTCTTACAATTTGACAACCTTGTGCCACCCCGTAACAGACAGTCGCTCCTGTCCCTTCCGTTCTTTCATCTACAGGTAAGTTTAAGGTTTGGGCTATGAGTGACTTTTTAGATGTTCCTAATAAGACAGGATAGCCCATCGCTACGAACTCGCTAAGGTGACGCATCGTCTTTAAGTTCTCCTCATATGTCTTAGCAAAGCCAATGCCTGGATCAAGAATGATATGTTCTTTTGGTACACCCGCTCGTAAACAAATATCAATACTTTCCTGTAAATCTTTTCTCATATCTAAAATAAGATCCTGATATATACCTTCTTCCCGGTTATGCATAAGAATAATCGGAACATTATATTGGACCGCTAACTCAGCCATTTTTGGGTCTTTTTTTGCTCCCCATATATCATTAATAACGGATGCTCCTGCTTCTAATGCCGCCTTGGCTACTTCTGGTTTATAAGTATCAATCGAAATAGGCACATCCACTTCAGTAGCTACGGCTTTGATAACAGGAACGACACGCTTAATCTCCTCTTCAATCTCGACATATTCAAAACCAGGTCGTGTCGATTCACCACCGATGTCTAATATATCTGCCCCATCTAAGACCAGTTGTTTTGCTCTTGCAACCGCTCGTTCAATCCCATTGTATTTACCACCATCGGAAAAAGAATCTGGTGTCGCATTTAATATCCCCATCACATATGTTCGGTCTTCAGCTAATAACGAACGATTCCTTTTTAATAAAGTATCCAAAAGTCTACACACTCCTTAAAGCTTATAACGACTCCACAGCTTCTTTTGTTTGCTTAATTGGTATTCCCGATCGAGCAACTCAAACACACGGGAGTCATCTATTTGGTTATCCTCTAAAATCAATGGTACAAGTTCCTGAATAGAATTCGTCATAAAGATTTCATCTGCTGCTTCTAGTTCATGTAACTGATAAAGTCCTTCTTCTACCTTAAGGTTTGCTTTTCTTAACAATGTTATCACAAATTGCCGCGTTACCCCGTTTAATATGCCTGTCGCAACAGACGGTGTATAGACTTGACCATTCTTCACCCAAAAAAGATTCGACACTAGCCCTTCAGCCACATAACCTTCTTCCGTTAGAAAAACTCCTTCAACATCTGGACTATTATGAACCATTTCTCTTTTCGCCAAAAGATTATTTAAATAATGGTGCGACTTCAAACGAACTCTTCCCTCAGGTGTATTTCTTCTCAGTGCTAAAATCTCAACTTTTTTGGGTATTGTTCTTTTGGCTGGCAAAGGTTTGATCAGTACCGTTAAAGTCGGCTCCTTATATACCCCTGCAAAAAGCCCCACCTCTTGTGGACCAGCTGACACATTCCACCGCACATAAGCATCTTTTAATCGATTGGCTTTTAATAATTGCTGCAGAATGCTAACAGCCTCTTCCTTTTCCATAAACCAGTCAATGCCTATTTGCTTTAATCCTTCTTGTAAACGGAGAAAATGGTCATCCAATAAAAATGGATGACCATCATAGATGGCAAATGTCTCAAATAATCCGACCCCATAAAGATAACCGTGATCAAACACAGAAATCTTTGCTTCCTTTGAGTCAATAATTTGGTCATTTAAATAGATGTACATGATTGAGACTCCTTTGGATAGGCTTCAAGGAAATTCTTTAATAATCGTTTTCCTTCATTCGTCATAATCGACTCCGGGTGAAACTGAACACCCTCTACAGCGAGCTCCCTATGGCGAATCGCCATGATCTCTCCTTCCGCCGTTTCGGCTGTCACTTCAAAACAATCAGGCAAGGTTTCTTTTTTGACAATTAGCGAATGATAACGCGTCGCAACAAACGGACTTGGAATGCCTGCAAATACTGTTTTACCGTTATGAGTCACTTCGGATGTCTTCCCGTGCATTAAACGCTCGGCTCTAATCACATCGCCACCAAAAACTTGGGCAATCGATTGATGACCTAAACACACACCAAAAATCGGAATACGCCCCGCAAAATATCGAATCGCCTCCATACTAATCCCTGCCTCATTCGGACTACAAGGACCAGGTGAAATCATTAAGTAATCTGGTTTAAGTTCCTCAATCTCCGCTAACGTTATTTGGTCATTCCGTTTGACTACGAGCTCCTCACCCATTTCTCCTAAATACTGTACCAAATTGTACGTAAAAGAATCGTAGTTATCAATCATTAAAATCATCTTTTTTCCTCCTCAGCTCATCTGTACTTTTTTTCGCCTTAACTCAGCTTCACTCAACTCTAACGCTCGCCATAATGCTTTTGCTTTCTTTAATGATTCTTTATATTCAAAGACAGGGTTAGAATCAATCACAATTCCAGCACCTGCTTGGATATACGCTTTATTATCCTTACAAACAATTGTTCGAATTGTAATATTTAATTCCATTTCATCGTTAAATCCAATCCAGCCGATCGAGCCCGTATATACCGCCCGGCGAACTGGCTCAAGCTCTTCGATGATTTCCATCGTTCTTATTTTAGGAGCACCAGTGATTGTTCCGCCTGGAAAAGTTGCTCTAATCACTTCATAAAGGTCATGGCCTTCTCTTAATTTCCCACGAACATTGGAAACTAAATGCATCACATGGGAATACTTTTCGATCACTAAAAGCTCATTCACTTCCACACTCCCATATTCAGAAACGCGCCCTAAGTCATTCCGTTCTAGATCGACTAACATCACATGCTCGGCTCTTTCCTTTTCATTCGCCAATAATTCATTTACTAATCTTTGATCCTCTTCCTCATCTTTTCCTCTAGAACGAGTTCCAGCAATCGGCCTTGTGCTAATTTCCTGATAATGCTTTTTAACAAGCAACTCTGGAGAGGCACTAACAAACTGAAAATTCGGCGTTTGAAAATAAGACATATATGGGGATGGATTAATTTCTCTAAGTACATTATATACGTGCATCGGTTCTGTGACCATCTCTTGATCATGCCTCACCGATAAATTCACCTGGAATACGTCACCCGCTGCAATGTACGCTTTAATTTTCTCTACTGCTTCAGCAAATTTCTCTTCATTTAACGATGAACTTACTGGTCTATCCTTTGTTAAGTCACCGGTCATAACCCACGGACGAAACGAGCCAAGCTTCTGCCATTCCTGTTCGTAAAAGGCCACTTGCTCTTGTAACTTTGCCTTCTCCTCCTCCTTACCTGTTACAACCACCCACATTTTTTCTGCTTGATGCTCATACACAAAAACTTCATGGAACAACATAAAATAGAGTTCAGGAATTCCCAAATCATCCTCAGCCTCTATAGGCAGCTTTTCAAACTCGCGCACAATGTCATAGCTTAAATATCCGATTGCCCCCCCTTGAAAAGGTGGTAACCCTTCGACATAATCCGTTTGATATGGCGTAAGCTCTTCTTTCATTAATTGCAATAGCTCGCCTTGTTTAGTACTTGTTTTCCCATCTTGTTCAATCGTTAACGTATTTCCTTTACCACTTATAATAGCAAAAGGATGCAACCCGATAATGCTATATGTGCCATTACGTCCACTTTCTAATAAAACATGATGTGGCTCGTCTTTACTTAATTGCTTATATCGTTCAAACCAATTCTTTTCTTCTATATGAAAAGAAGTTGATGATGTCGACCATTTCTGATTCACCGAACCAACTCCTGCCCTCTTCTTTTGCTCTATTTTACATGATAGAAAGCCATAAAGTAAACTCGTCGATTGACAGGCTTTGCAAAAAGTAAAGTTAGAGACGGAATGGAGGCCAACTCCAGCAGGAGGAGTCGGCTAATTAATGTAACTATAATTTAACGAGTAGCTCGTTTTTCAAGGTCTTCAGGAAAGGAGAGGAGAAACCAAAAGGCCCGTCCAACTCCATGCCAGTTTGTGGATGCGTGCCTCTCTCACTTTATCTACATCAAAAAAAAGAGACTGAACCCCAAAAGATCATTTTCATGACTTTGGGACAGCCCTCTTTTAATATAGATTAGTCTTCAAAATTATATAACGGTGTACTTAAATAACGCTCACCATTTGATGGGATAACGGCAACCACTTTTTTACCTGGTCCAAGCTTTTCCGCTAATTGAAGAGCGGCACCAATCGCTGCTCCAGATGAAATTCCACCTAAAATCCCTTCTTCTTTTGCGGCACGACGAGCATAATCAAATGCTTCTTCCGTTGAAATTTGAATCACTTCATCATACACTTCTGTATCTAAAATTTTCGGTACAAAACCTGCTCCAATTCCTTGGATTTTATGTGGACCTGGTTTCCCACCCGATAAAACTGGAGAGTCTTTTGGCTCTACCGCTGCAATAACTAAATTAGGGAAGTGCTCTTTTAAATAACCGCCTGCTCCTGTAATTGTACCACCTGTACCGATTCCTGATACAAAACCATCGATTTGCCCATCCACTTGTTCAAGTAGCTCTTTTCCTGTCGTTTCACGGTGAATAGCTGGATTTGCTTCATTCTCAAATTGTTGTGGCATAAAGTAGCCTTCTTCTTTTGCAAGTTCGGTCGCTTTACGAATCGCTCCGCCCATTCCTTCTGGACCAGGAGTTAAGACAAGCTCAGCACCATATGCACGAAGTAAGTTACGACGCTCTAAACTCATTGTTTCAGGCATCACAAGTTTAGCTTTTAGACCTTTTGCTGCTGCCACCATCGCTAAACCAATACCTGTGTTTCCACTCGTTGGCTCAACGATTGTATCTCCTTCTTTTAAGTCCCCTGATTTAATCGCAGCTTCAATCATCGCTAAACCGATACGATCTTTAACGCTGCTCCCTGGGTTCATAAATTCTAATTTTAAATAAACATCTGCATGTTTGTCTGACACAAGACGATTTAGTTTCACTAATGGAGTTTGCCCGATTAATTCTGTTACTGAATTAACTACTTTCATAAATACGCCTCCTAATTCCAAGTAATTTTATTGGTTTTATTTCCTTAATGATAGCAAACGATTTCTGATAAGTCAATTAATAATTACCCGTTATTCGCCCATTTTTTTCTAAATTCAAATAACAATGTGCTCCTTCTCTTTTTCCATAACAAAGAGGGTCATCCCTTTACAAATGCTCGGACAACCCTGTAAAAATTCTCTTATTTATTGGCTTCTTGATAAAGCTCCTCTAAATCCTCTTTACTAAACTGATACACATCGTTACAGAAATGACAGGAAGTTTCAGCCCCACCATCGACATCAATCATATCACGAATCTCTTGCTTCCCTAAACTAATAATCGCATTAGCAATACGTTCGTGTGAACAAGAACAAGAAAATTCTACTGGCATCGTTTCTAATATTTTGACGTTATTTTCCCCTAATAGTGAATACAAGATTTCTTCTGGTGGCATTCCAAGTTCCACTAATTTGGAAATGGGTGGGATCGAACTCAAGCGTTTTTCAATTTCAGTAATGACCTCATCATCAGCACCAGGCATTAATTGAATGACAAAACCACCTGCTGCTAACACACTTTGGTCTGGATTTACAAGCACTCCCACTCCGACTGAAGATGGAGTTTGTTCTGATGAAACAAAATAGTACGTGAAATCTTCTCCAAGCTCCCCTGACACAAGTGGGACACTTCCAGTAAAAGGCTCCTTCATCCCAATGTCTTTGACGACAGATAACGAACCGTTTGTACCAACCGCACGAGCAACATCAAGTTTGCCATGGTCATTTAGATCAAAATGTACATGAGGGTTCGTGACATAACCACGTGTTTGTCCTTTCGCATTACTATCGACAATAATCGCCCCAATCGGCCCTCCACCTTCGATTTTAACCGTTAACTTTGACTCTCCCTTGAGCATCGTTGCCATCATTGTTCCAGCCATCATCGCTCTTCCTAAAGCAGCCGATGCTGTTGGCCACGTATCTTGTTTCGTTACAGCTATATTAACCATTTCTGTCGCGACAAGACTATATGCTCTAACCTTTCCTTCAAATGCCGTTGCTTTTACTAAATAATCACTCATACTAATAACTCCTTACTTTGTATTTTTCTTATATATCTTATGCAAACCACTTAAAGTTAAATATTTGTCAACAATGTCAATTGACTCTGATTGTTCCGAAATTAATTCTGCTAAGCCTCCCGTTGCGATCACTTTTGGCACTGACTCAGATTCAGCCTTTATTCGGTTCACAATCCCATCTACTTGCCCGACATATCCATAAAAAATCCCAGACTGCATTGCATGTACAGTGTTTTTTCCTAATATATGTGGTGGTTTTGATATTTCGATTCTCGGTAATTTTGCCGCCTTACTAAATAATGCCTCAGTGGAAATTGAAATGCCTGGTGCAATCGCTCCACCTATATATTGGTTATGCTCATTTATAAAACAATAGGTCGTAGCCGTACCAAAGTCGACAATGATGAGTGGAGATCCATACTTTTCAATCGCCGCTACCGCATTAACAATTCGATCAGCCCCAACTTCCTTTGGATTATCATACTTTATATTTAAACCCGTCTTAATACCAGGTCCAATGATTAATGGTTCAAGGGCAAAGTACTTTTTGCACATTTGCTGCATCGTATACATAATCGGTGGAACAACCGAAGCAATAATAATTCCTTCAACATCACGGAATGTCATTTCCGCTTCATTAAATAAACTCTTTAATGTGACCGCATACTCATCCTCTGTTTTTTGACGATTTGTGGCCATTCGCCAGTTAAAAACCAGCTTATCCTGCCGATAAACTCCAAGGCCGATATTAGAATTCCCGATATCCATTACTAAAATCATTTACGTATCACCGCATTTTTATAAAATAATGTTAAAAAAACCGTGGGTCATCACATTTCCTTTTCCTATTATGAATGAAAAAAGAGAGGTTGTCGAATTTGACACCCTCTCTTTGCTTATCGATTATTCACCTTTTTTTGGATCATCAGAAGATCGTTTTTCGTCGTTTTCAACGCTCTCTTCTGACTCTTCTTTTTTCGAGTGAATATTCACTTTTACATCTGACTCATTATCTTTTGCTGCAGAATCTTCATCATCAGCTGACTCAAGAACTGTATTGGAATGATGGTTTTCCGGAAGCTTTCCTTCATTAATCAATGACTGGATTTGCTCCGCATCAAGCGTTTCAAGTTCTAATAAGGTTTCAGCCACTAAGTCTAAACTTGCTTTGTTCTCAGTTAAGATCTCTTTACAACGTGCATAGCATTCTTTAATAATACGCTGTACTTCTAGATCAATTTCGTATGCAATTTTATCACTATAGCTTTGTTCATTTTGAATGTCACGGCCTAAGAATACTTGACCACCTGAACCAGAAACAAATTGTAATGGTCCTAGCTTTTCACTCATACCGTACTCAGTCACCATTTTACGGGCAATTGCTGTTGCTCGTTGAAAATCGTTATGAGCCCCTGTACTCACTTCACCAAATTGAACTTCCTCAGCGACACGACCACCAAGTAAACCAATGATTTTATCAAGTAACTCAGGTTTTGTCATAAAATAACGGTCTTCTTTTGGTAACATGACCGCATAACCGCCAGCCATACCACGAGGAACAATCGTTACCTTATGGACCATATCGGCATTTTCTAACTTAACACCGACAACAGTATGACCAGCTTCATGCCAAGCGACGATGTTTTTCTCTTTTTTAGAGATTACTCGACTCTTCTTAGCAGGACCAGCAATGACACGGTCAATCGCCTCTTCAATATGAATCATACTAATTTTCTTTTGATCATCACGAGCAGCAACTAGTGCAGCTTCGTTTAAAAGGTTTTCTAAATCAGCACCTGAAAAACCTGGTGTACGATTCGCAATCGTTTTTAAGTTAACATCATCATTTAAAGGTTTATTACGAGCATGAACCTTTAAAACATCTTCACGCCCACGTACATCTGGACGGTTAACTTGGATTTGTCTATCGAATCGACCTGGACGTAATAACGCCGGGTCAAGAATATCAGCACGGTTTGTTGCCGCAATAATGATAATTCCTTCGTTTGCACTAAATCCATCCATTTCAACGAGTAATTGGTTTAATGTTTGTTCACGCTCATCGTGACCACCACCAAGACCAGCTCCACGTTGTCTACCTACCGCATCAATCTCATCAATAAAGATAATACATGGTGCGTTCTTTTTCGCATTTTCGAATAAGTCACGTACACGCGACGCTCCGACACCGACAAACATTTCAACAAAGTCCGAGCCACTGATAGAGAAGAATGGCACACCAGCTTCTCCTGCGACTGCACGAGCTAACAATGTTTTACCTGTACCTGGAGGACCAACTAAAAGAACCCCTTTAGGAATACGAGCCCCGATTGCTGAAAACTTTCTTGGGTCTTTTAAGAATTCTACGACCTCAACCAGCTCTGCTTTTTCTTCATCAGCTCCAGCTACGTCTTTAAATTTTGCCTTTTTCTTATCATCATTTACCATCTTCGCCTTACTCTTACCAAAGTTCATCACTCGGCTACCGCCACCTTGAGCTTGGCTAAGTAAGAAGAAAAACAGAATAAAGATAATAATAAATGGAATAATCCCCGTAAAGAATGTCACCCAACCGCTTGTTTCGTCAGCCGGTTGCACCTCATAATCTGGGGCACTCGTTAATAGCTCCGCATTTTGCTCGGTCGGCAATGCGTATGTTTGGAAAAATGCATCTTCATCAGCACCAGCAAGTTGTCCAGTAATTAATAAAACCTGTCTTTCTGGTTTAGCTGTAAGAGATGTCACATTCCCTTGTTCTAAATGGTTTGTAAATTCATCGAACGAAATAGGTTCCGTTTTTGTTTGATCACCACTAAATAACCCGACTATCCCAATAATGACTAGGAAAATGAGTAAATAGAAGATCGTATTACGAAAAATTCGATTCATGTTTGACCTCCTCCCGCGTGCAATAAAGCTTCGTTTATCGTATCACATTTGTTATTTCATTCACAAATATTAACTCTCGTAAATTTCAGGTTTTAAGACGCCAATGTAAGGGAGGTTACGATAACGTTCAGCATAATCTAGTCCATAACCAACAACAAACGCATCCGGAACTGTAAATCCTGTAATATCAGGTACTAAATCAACCTTACGACCTTCTGGTTTATCCAATAAAGTCACAACCTTAACAGACTTTGCCTTCCGATAAAGAAATAGTTTAATCAAATAACTTAAAGTTAAACCACTATCGATAATATCTTCTACAATCAAAATATCTCTTCCTTCTACAGAAGCATCTAAATCCTTAATTATTTTTACTTCACCTGTAGAAACTGTTCCTTTTCCATAGCTTGATACGTCCATAAAGTCCATTTCAAGATGAGTATCGATTCGTTTCGATAAATCGGCCATAAACGGCATAGCACCTTTTAAAACACCAATCATTAAAGGAAACTTATCCTGATATTCCTCGGTAATAGCTTGACCTAATTCTTTAACCCTTTTTTGAATCTCTTCTTCCGTTATTAAAATCTCTTTAATCTCGTCTTTCATCAATTTCTTATGACCCTCCCGTTAATTACGACCGAACAGAGATAATATTTCATCCGTTGGTTTATACATTAATCCGATTTTTTTCGTTCCTTCACTATCAAGATCAGCTACTCGACTTTTCATCAAAAGTGGGACCCAAATAATTTGACCACGTGCATCTAAAACAATCGGCCATCTGTCTCGTAATGATTGACTAATTTTTCGATCAATAAACAATCGATTCAGCTTCTTTGTTCCAGTCATCCCTTTAGCTTCAATCCAATCACCAGGTCGCCGTGTACGAATACAAAATGGGGTTGGAATATTCGCCGGAAGTTGTAAGTAGTACTTATTCCGAGCAACATCTTGCTCCCCTTCTCGTAACTCATAAGCAAAAATATCGCCTAATTGTGTATGTACATTTCCAGGTACCTCGAGATTGTGATAAGAGCCTGCCTCAACATGATATGTATCTTTCCTTGAAAAATGACACACCAGATAGTCTCGATAAACAACTAAACCTTGTCCTACGTCAATTTGCTTTGAAGGTTCTTTAGAATTGAACAATTCAATTATTTGCTCAATATGTATAGAGGATATAAATGGTGAGTTTTTCCCATAAAGATAACTTAATATTAGATGAATCACTCTTCTTTGTAAAGGGATGCGTAAGACTTGAAAACGTTCTTGTGAAATCGTTACAAAACCTTCTTCTTTTTTACTTACAACTGTATGAAAAGCATCCTTTGCAAGGTCTTGTAAATATTGATGATCATCTTCTGACCAGTCACTTTGCCTTTGAATCTGAACATGAGCTTGAGAATTTTCAGATTTTATAAATGGGAGAATTTCTTTTCGATAACGATTACGTGTATATTTTGACGAATAATTACTAGAATCCACTCGAAAAGGAATCTGCTCCTCTTTACAATAGTTCTCAATTTCCTCCTTTGTTATTCCTAAAAAAGGACGGATAAGATATCCATTTCCAAACGGTCGCTTCTTTTTAATTCCAGGTGACTGTAATGGGGTATAGCCACGAATTTGCTTCATTAAAATCGTTTCAATTTGATCGTCCGCATGATGGGCTGTCACTATCGCTATATTCTCTGCCGTAACAAACTCTTGTAACCATTGATATCGTAAATGTCTGGCTGCAAGTTGTGTTGCTACCCCCTCGGCTTTTGCATAGCGAGTCACTTCTAACCTTTTCGTCTCAAAAGGAATTCCTTTTTCCTGACAAAATTCAGAGACTACTTGTTCATCGCAATCGGCTTCGTCTCCCCTTAACTGATGATGGGCATGGACAGCTCTTACTTTAATTGCAAAAAGAGTTTGTCTTCCCCATAAATAATGCAGCAAGGCCATCGAATCTGGACCACCCGAAGTCGCGACAATGACTTGATCAATATGGGTAAAAAGTTGATTCTTTTCTACAAAATCATGAACGCTTTGCTTCATAACGCTGACCAATTCCTCCTTTGCCAAATGAAAAGACCGCTAAAGCAAATACTAAACCAGCAGCAATTGCCCCAGCTTGAAGCATCGTATCTATGCCAATTTGAATCCCTTCTATGTAATCCCCATCTAAAAAGGAAAGCATCGTATAATAAGCCTTGCTCCCTGGAACAAGGGGAATAATCCCTTGGATACTAAACATGGTAACAGGAACCCGAAACCATTTAGCTAGTAAATGCGAGCAGGTTGCTGCCATCAATGCGGCGACCGCGGTGGCAAATACGAAGGAGATTCCTAAAGTTGGCAAAGTGGAATAAATAAACCACGACATCGCACCAATGACTCCACCAATCCATATAATTCGGAGCGGACCATTAAAAATAACCCCAAATGCCACTGTGGCAAAATAGCAAACAATTACTTCAACAATCATTCCCCCACTCCTTTCCCAAGTTCCTGCTGACCGCAGCTAGACACGAAATGCGCAGGGCGTTTGCTCAGAAGTGAGAAAAAATACAGGGCTGGCTAAAAAGTCGCTTTTTGACTTTATAGACAGACCGATTTTTCTCGAACTTCTAACGCCCGCAGCTAGACACGAAATGCGCAGGGCGTTTGCTCAGAAGTGAGGAAAAATACAGGGCTGGCTAAAAAGTCGCTTTTTTGACTTTATAGACAGACCGATTTTTTCTCGAACTTCTAACGCCCGCAGCTAGACACGAAATGCGCAGGGCAGCGTTTAGGCACGAGGAAAAATAAGAACATCCGTGGAAGTCGCTTTTTTGACTTCCTAAGGATGGACGTATTTTTCCCGAGTTCCTGCTAACCGCAGCTAGACACGAAATGCAAAGGGCAGCGTTTAGGCACGAGGAAAAATAAGAACATCCGTGGAAGTCGCTTTTTTGACTTCCTAAGGATGGACGATTTTTCCCGAGTTCCTGCTGACCGCAGCTAGACACGAAATGCAAAGGGCAGCGTTTAGGCACGAGGAAAAATAAGAACATCCGTGGAAGTCGCTTTTTGACTTCCTAAGGATGGGCGTTTTTTCCCGAGTTCCTGCTGACCGCAGCTAGACCAACAAAGCAATTGCAAGGGCGATGCCCGTGGCGATCGATAAAGCTGTTATAAATGTCTCTGCGCCGCGCGATAGGCCTGCGATTAGGTCTCCTGACATGAGATCACGAACTGCATTCGTCAATGGAATCCCTGGAACAAGTGGCATTAAGGTACCGATGATCACTTGGTCTACATTTTCTCCGATTCCTACAATCACAAGAACAATAGCGACTACTCCACCGAGAAAGGCCGCCATAAATTCAGCAAAGAAGCGAACCTGAAAAAACTCCTGTAATAAAAGCAAGCTCCAGCTCGCCGTAAAACCAGCAACAAAAGCTGGTAATGTATCGTAGACATTCCCTCCAAATAAATAGGAAAAAGTGCCGCCAGCGACACCCGAAGCAATATGAATTAAATATGGAGGATAGCTAATCGAGCTCTTCGCAATTTTCTGAAGCTGCTTCCACGCTTCCTCCCCATTAATCTCTCCGGCTACAAGCTCCCTGGAAACTTGATTCACCAACGAAATTTTATTTAAGTCCTGCAGCCTATCATCGACCCGAACCATTTGCATCACATCATCTTTACCTTCTTCTTCAAAAGATAAGAAAATACCGGTCGTCATAACAAAACAATGAACATTTTTAAAATGGCAAGCTTTGGCCATCCTTTCTAATGTTTCCTCAACTCGATATGTTTCTGCTCCGTATGTGAGCATAATCTCTCCGGCCAACAAGCATATATCCATCATCCGATCTGCTTTCATGTAAAGGGTCCCTCCATCCTACTCTTTACATCGTTTGTCCAAATAAGTATAGGATATAAACTAAAATAATTAAAGAGATGATTAAAAAGATTTCAACGATATAAGAGGAACCTTTTGATTTTCTTCTTTTTTTCCTTTTCACCTGTTGGGGTTTAAGCGTTTTCACCTTTTTTTTAGGTGTCATTCTCTTCCCTTTATTAGGTGCTGCTAGAAGCTCAACCACTTCCTGTTTCATCTCACTTGCTCGTTGATACTTTCCTGTTAACGCCTTCCGCAATATCGGTTTAAACAGTTGTAGCCTTTCCTTTTGATTAATTCGCTTTTCTAATAGTTCAAGATTTCCACCCGTACCTTTATCAAAACGACTCGAATAATCACAATTGATCATAATCATTGCAACGGCAAATAAATCATAGCTTGGCTCTGCTTTTCTCGTACCGAGTCCCCAATAACCACGATCATAAAACTCTGTATACTCTTTAATCGAGCGCCCAAGTAGCGTTGTTCCACCGACATCAATCCAGCGTACACGAGGTGGTGGTCCGACAATCATTAAATTATCTGGTTTTAAATCACCAAAAACCCAGCCTTCCACGTGTAAATCTTCTAGATCACCTAAAAGCTGAACAACAAATAAACCTAGCCATTCAGCTCCTTTTCCATTTAAATATTGGATAATAGAATCCCCTTTTAAGTATTCCATCACATAAAAAGGCAACGTACCATCTGTAGTCATCATGTCATCAACATCTAATAATTTTGGACCGAGCTTTTTGCCCTCGACTTTTGAAAAATGCTTTAACACATTCACTTCCGATGTAATCGCCATATTATCAACGGCAATTTTGAGGGCAACCATTTGCGACAACCCATCCTCGGCCAAATATACAGTACCTGTCGCACCGGATCCTAACTTCCGTCTAATTATATATGGATTTGAATGCCATTTGCCGACAAGAGTGTAGCCTGATGGTAAATTAGCTGCCCGGTTCTTCAAAGAGTTGCTCTTCACTCTCCATCAAACTCCTTCTTGAACGCCCTTTTCTAAAATGACTCATCGCTTCTTTTAATGCTGGTCCAGTCGGTGTAATCCCACCAGATGATAATTTGTGAAAAATACCCGTTAAAGAACCGAGCCGCGGCGTCCAATCCATTAGACGATCAATTTCTTTTCGTTTCCCAGGAAATGAATAAAGAGAAAATTGATTTTCTCCCATTCTTGACGTTAAACTAATTGATAAATCAGTTAACGCTTCTTGTACCATTGGAAGTTTATCTCGCATACTAGCACTCGTATCTACGAGAATTAAAACCTCAAGATTAATCGTTTCTCCAAGTTCATCAACTACCTCCATCACTTCGCCCCTTTTTTCAGGAGGTAAGTCTTCCATCTCTTGTGATTTCCCTAATATTTGACTTAACTCTTTGTTGATTACTCCATGGAGTGTTTGTGTCATTGCTTTTCTCGTAACCATTTGAACAGTCTTTGCTAACTGCTTAGCATAAACGATTTGACTAACGCCACCACCTGCGTCTGAGATGGCCTCTATTTCCTGCATCCCTTGCTCGTTTAAATAATTATTGTCGACAATCCCAATAACATTAACCGTAATGCCTTGTTCTCGTGCAAGTGCCGCTATAGCCACTGGATCTTCCCCATCATTTGAATGACCATCCGTTAGTAATAATATTTGTCTTAATGTGCCCTTTGACATCTCGTTTTTCCCTCCCTAGTGGATCGTTGTTACCATCCTTAACCACTAGTAAAGGAAATATACCTTATGCTGACCATTTTGACTTGTAATAAAGCAATGAAACAAACCACCACCTTTACCTTATTTAAATTAAGTAAGCAGTTTTACTGAGCTTTCTTCCTCATCGTTCTCGTTTGTTTATAAATAGGAATAGAAGCCCATTTTGGTGTATTGCTCTTTATTTCCGAGACAACGATTGTCATATCATCCTCTATCGCCCCCCTTCCAGAACGAATCACTTTTTCTAAAATGACATCTGCCACCTCTTGAGGATCCTGTGTTGTCAATTCATTAATAAGCCTCTTCATCCACGCATCCTTATTTTCAACATGTTTAGGAGCTTCAAAAATCCCATCGCTCATCATAATTAATAAATCCCCAGGCTTCAGCTGCTCCGAAACAACTTCTACGTCAAATTCCTGGATAATGCCCATTGGTAAGTTACTCGCTTCAATTTTAATCACTTGTGAACCTCGCTTAATAAAACTTGGTATTGAACCGATTTTTAAAAATTTTGCATGCGCATCATGTAAATCAATCATCGCTAAATCCAAAGTTGAAAACATTTCATCGTTATTTCGAATTGATAAAACCGAATTCACAGATTTAATGGCCACTGTCTCTTCAATTCCAGATTGTAAGATTTTCTGAAGGAGCTGTAATGTTTCATTGCTTTCAAAATGAGCACGCTCCCCATTGCCCATCCCGTCACTGATCGCAATCGCATGCTTTCCAGAGCCTAAATCAATCGTCGAATAACTATCACCCGATATCCAAGCACCTCCTTTTGCTACATGAGAAACACCAGTCTCGACAACAAACCTCCTTGCTGACACAAACGTTACATGGCTATAGCCATTCGGATATACCGCCCTTTCTTCACTATTCACCATTAACGTTTCTGATAATAAATCCGATAACATCGGGGCAATCACCTTTTCATATTGACCATGCCCTTCGTCAAAAGCGACACTCATTTCAATTTCAACAGCTCCCTTCTCTAAGCTATATACATCCACATGCCCTACTTCTAAACCTACACTTCGTAACGCTTCTAAAATGCTTTCCTCTTGATTATGAAACGCTTGCTTCTCCTTTTGAATTTCTTTTGCAAAATCACCCATCACTCGTGATACACCCAACAGTTGATCCGCTACGAGTTTTTGACTTTCCATCACCTGCTTCCTAAGCTTCTGATTAACCATATAAGAGCTATGTTCCTGCTTAATCGTGTCGATCACCTTTTCAGGACGAATGCAATATTTTTTCCACTCAGCTTGTAACACCTTGTCTTTGACATGACCATTTTTCTCTGTTTCAAGCATCAAATTTTGCATCGAATCATACGTTTTAGAAAAATTCTGCACCCAACAACGCTCTTTTTTAAAGCATGTTTGACACGTCTTTTCAGTAACTTGACTAAGGAAATAATCAAATTGACGTTCTTCATCCTCTAATGAAGGATCAACATTGGCACCAGTCTGAAAGCTTTGTGATAATGTTTGAAAAAGGGTCGAAAACTGTTCGACTTTCCCAGCAGTCACGTCTCTAATTTTCCTCAGATACTGCTGCTGTTCTTTTGAATATTCAGTTGTACCAGGAATATAGCGGGCTAATTTAGAGATCATTTCTTTTGGCGTCATCATAAAGATGAGAATGGCCACTAAAGACTCTAATAACGTAACGGTTATATTAGCCGCCCCGTCACCATACATTCCTATTAAGAGAGTTCCTACTAATAAACCAAGGGCAACACCTACCTTTTTCCCTTCTTTTAATAAACCACCGAGTAAACCTGCAAAGGCAAGCAAACTCATTTGGTACAAGCTAGCAACACTAGCCAAACTTAAGATCAGTCCTGTCACGACCCCTACAGTTGACCCAATGGCCGCCCCCCCAATAAAGGCAAAGATCAAGACTAGATAACGAGCTAATACATGCTCAACCGACATCTCATAAAAGGACCAGCCAACCGTCCCTGTCATAACAGATGCTAAAAGAATAATGAGACATATAATCTCTTCGTTACGCAACGGATGTTGAAGCTTTTTAGAAGTAACAAGCGGTACACTTTGCATAAAAATCATTGTGAGAATAAAACTTAAGCCTGCTTCTACTGTAGCCATCATGAGGGCATAGTTTGTAATCGAACCATCTATGATAAAGACAAGCAGTAATCTTGTCGAGATACTAGTCACAAACACGGTATAAGGAAGGAGTTTCACTGGGTCATCAAAAAATTTCGTGACTAGTTTCTGAATGAGGATGTACCCGATTATTGCACAGAGGACGAATATAAATTCACCATGATAACTGAGGAGGGCCCCTGCTAGTAATGAGATAGATGCCACCCCCGCCCGTTCCCGCTTTATCATAAAAACCGCTGCTAAAAAAGGGAGCACAAAAGGTGTTAGTTCGGATAAAATCATGGCTCGTCCTAATAAAAAACCGACTATTACCACTAACAGTCCCCACTGGTAAAATAGTTTATGAATGAGATTTTCTGTTTTCTCGGCTACGATTCCCATTCCATTTGCCACTCTATCATAGACGAGCGAACTCTTATTTAATGCTAACCAACCTTTTGTCATTCGTTTCATCATTACGAACCACCATCCTTTTTGAAATGTGGTTTTATTATAAACAGATGAAACTCTCATTTTTTGTCAAAATGACAACGTCGAATCAAAAAAGTGTTCGACTCTTTTCGGCTTGTTTTCATCTTAATTCACAAGACAACACATAAATGTCAAATAAATCAGAAAATTTATTGATGGATTTATACGTTTACTGATGAATGCTGTGGAGAGAAAATATGAATAATCTTAAAATGAACGGTTGATTTTTTGATAATGGAGGTAAACAAAGGGTTTTTGACTAAATCTAAGGGGCTAAGAGGGAAGCTCGCTTTGTCGAAAGAAGAGTAAAGATTAGCTAAATGGTTCAAAGTTTCATTTACTTAGAGTCAACCATTCTCTAATAGATCAATTTGGACACAAAAAAACCTCATCACTATTATGATGAAGTGTACTTGTTATATTTGGTAGCGGCGGAGGGGATCGAACCCCCGACCTCACGGGTATGAACCGTACGCTCTAGCCAGCTGAGCTACACCGCCATATTGATTAATGTCATTTGCGACAAGTATTAATATACATCGTTTACAGAAGGAAGTCAATAGTATTTTTAAGATTG
>NZ_ALPT02000068.1 GCF_000292245.2 Alkalihalobacillus alcalophilus ATCC 27647 = CGMCC 1.3604
GCGGGAATAAACCGTGGAGCGAGACCCCGCAAGGCTTGCCGAGGAGACTCGCAAGGTTCCCGCAGGACGCGGAGTATGGTTTTGGGATCGACAGCCGGAGGGTCTATAATATTTTCTTAATGCACAGTTTATCCGTTTTGTGTGATAGTACGTTCTCGCTTTTCAAATGTGTCAAGGGCATTTGTTTAAGAGCTTCCCTTTCGCTCTGCCAACTCGTTGAACGGGTTTTCTCGATACGAAAGGTGAGTAATTAAAAATCAAAACCGTCCTCCATCTCATTTTCACAAGTTGTTGTATAGGACTAAAAACTAAATGGACTTTCCATCTTCAATGAGCTTTTACAAGAAGAGTTATTTCTTTAAATACTTACTCCTAGCAAGAGACTAACTCCCTTTCTATTAACCACTTGTATTCATCTTAACAGCTCAGAATCTCCCGACCGATTGTCTACTCACATAAAAAAGTCACCAGCTCCTATTAGATCGGCTGGCGACTTTTTTTCGAAAGCAACTATTTATTCTTTTAATTCCACATCACGTAAAAATAAGAAACTACTCGGGTATTGAAAATAACCTTCAACATTGTCACGTAATCCAGCTAATAAAATAGAATGGTACACTGGCACAAGTGGTGCTTCATCGACAAGTAACTGTTGCACTTCTTTATATAATTCTAAACGTGTAGCTTCGTCCATTTCCTTTCTTGCTGCTTCTAATAGAGCATCCACTTCATCATTTTGGATAAATGAACGATTACCTGGTGCCCCAATATTGGATGAATGGAACATCCCATATAATCCATAATCGGCATCAAGAGTAACAGTTCCCCAACTACCAACAAATAATTCATGATTCCCTTGTGCTGTTGCATCAAGATAAGCACCTTGTTCCGCAATTTGAATCGATAAGTCAATACCAAGTGGAGCTAATTGAGCTTGAGCATATTCAGCAATATTAATATTTGAACGCAAATCCGTTGTTAAAATTGTCGCTTGAAAACCGTCAGCATAACCAGCTTCTGCTAATAGCCTTTTTG
Organism: Alkalihalobacillus alcalophilus ATCC 27647 = CGMCC 1.3604; assembly: GCF_000292245.2. Lineage (GTDB taxonomy): Bacteria > Bacillota > Bacilli > Bacillales > Bacillaceae_D > Alkalihalobacillus > Alkalihalobacillus alcalophilus. The sequence continues at coordinate 1,036 of NZ_ALPT02000068.1, forward strand.
CTTCTTCAACATCATAAGTAAGTGGAGTAAGGTCATCTGAATATCCATAAACGGTCGGTGCTAAAAACCCTTGTGCTGGTAACGCCACACCATCTACAATCCCATCAATTAATTCTTCTTTATCAATCGCCATTGTAATCGCATGCCTTACTCGTTTATCAGTAAACGGTTCTACCTCTAAATTAAAACCAATATACGTTAAATTTGAACTATCTGATTGCTGAACCGCCGTTCCATCCGTATCCTCTAATTGCTTGATATCATTAGGATTGACCGGATAAATAATATCTGCCTCTTTAGTTTGTAATTCAGCAATTCTTGTCAAATCCTCTGGAACGACTTTAAATGTAACCTTATCAACATTTGCTTTAACATCCCAGTAGTCTTCATTTTTAGTTAACGTAACAGCTTCTCCTGGAATACTTGATTCATATTTAAAATAACCTGTACCAATCGGATTCTCATTCACATAAGCAAAAGGAGGTTCTCCGTTTTCCATCGCCTCATAATCAGCTTCAATTGCTTCTTTGCTAATCATATGTCCTGCTGGGTGTGCTAAATGAGCTGGTAACGCGACAAAAGGGAATTCTGTTTCGATGTGTACAGTATACTCATCAATCACTTCCACATTTGTTACCATATCAAAAAGAAAACCGACAGGTGATGCGACATCTTCATCAAATATACGATCGAAATTCACTTTTACAACTTCTGCATTAAATGGTGTTCCATCATGAAACTCAATCCCTTGGCGTAACTTCAGTTGCCATACCGTATCTTCAATTTGTTCATAACTTTCTGCTAGGCCTGGCTTTAATGTTAAATCCTTATCAAGAAAAACAAGCGTGTCATAGATTGCACTCATAACATATAATGAGTTCCCATCATTTGCAGCATGTGGATCTAATGAGACCGGTGCAGAACTTAAATCAACAACTAAATCTCCACCACTTGTTTGCTCTGTCGCTATATTCCCCTCTGACTCGTTCGATTGTTCTGAACAGGCTACTAAAGTAATTAGAGCTACTATAAATGAAATCATTACTAACTTTTTCATCTTAACCTCCTATTAAATGTGTGATATTATCCATATATTTATTATTCCTAGTAAAAAGGTATGTTTAGTTACATACATAGTATAAGTGTATTATTAGTATTGGTCAATATTCAACTACCCTTAGTTTTTTTGAAAAAATTCCCATTTCAGCTTATGATTTTATTAAATCACCTATCAATTAATGAGATCAAAAAAAGCTGAACGGTTTCCCATCCAACTTTTCTATATATACATCTTATATTATGACTCATCGGTCTCTTCATCAGATTCCTGAACAGTCTCTACTTCCTCACTTAATTCGTCTTGCTTTGTTGATTCTACATCGGATTCGATTTCATCTTCTAAATCATTAATTTCCTCGTCCTCGATCTCAACGCGGGCTACAGTTGCAACCTCTTCACCCTCATCAATTCGAATCACTTTAACCCCTTGCGTATTACGCCCTGTTATGGAAATTCCTTCGACTTGTGTACGGATAATAACACCACTAACCGTAATAATCATAATGTCATGGTCATCAGAAACGATTTTTAACGAAACGAGCGAGCCATTTTTATCGGTAATGTTTGAAGTCTTAATCCCTTTACCACCACGGTTTTGAATACGGTATTCCTCGATTGGTGTTCGTTTACCATACCCTTTTTCTGTGACAATTAACACTTGATGTCCCTCTTCAATAATATCCATACCAACTACATAGTCATCATCATTTAAAGAGATTCCTTTAACTCCACCAGCTGTTCGTCCCATTAAGCGGACATCGTCTTCATGGAAACGAATCGCCATACCATTTTTTGTCCCAATAATAATTTCACGATCGCCGTTTGTTAAACGGACACCATGAAGTTCATCCTCATCCCGTAAGTTAATCGCAAATAATCCGCCTTTACGGATATTTGCAAATGAAGATAGCTGGGTTCTTTTCGCAATACCATGTTTCGTTAAGAAGAATAAAAATTCGTCATCTTTAAATTCTTCAATTGGGATAACCGTACTAATGTATTCATCCGAATCAATTTGCAAAAGATTAATAATCGGAATCCCTTTAGCCGTTCTCCCTAATTCAGGAATTTCATAACCTTTTAAACGATACACCTTCCCTTTATTGGAGAAGAATAAAATCGTGTGGTGGGTATTCGTTGTGAATAAATGGGACACAAAATCATTGTCATTTGTCCCCATTCCTTGAATTCCTTTTCCTCCACGTTTTTGGCTACGATACGTCGAAATTGGTAACCTTTTAATATATCCATTATGAGTGAGCGTGATAACAAGGTTTTGGCGAGGAATTAAATCTTCATCCTCAAACTGATCCTCATTCATTGAGATAATTGTACGACGCTCATCATTGTATTTCGCTTTTATTTCTAAAAGTTCCTCACGAATGATTTCTAATACCTTTTCATCATCAGCTAAAATCGCTTTTAATTCAGCAATTCGAGCTAATAACTCTTGGTATTCACTTTCAATTTTATCTCTTTCTAAACCTGTTAAACGTTGAAGTCTCATATCAAGAATCGCTTGAGCTTGCTCATAACTTAATTGAAAGTTCTCCATTAGGCCATTACGGGCAAGATCAGTCGTTTGCGAACCACGAATTAAGCTAATAATCTCATCAATATGGTCAAGAGCAATTCGTAAGCCTTCAAGAATATGAGCTCTCGCTTCGGCTTTTCTTAATTCAAACGAGGTCCGGCGGCGAATGACTTCAACTTGATGCTTCAAATACTCTTCCAAACACTCTTTTAAATTTAAAACTTTTGGTCTACCGTCTACAAGAGCCAATAAGTTAATTCCAAAGCTTGTTTGTAAAGACGTTTGTTTATATAAATTATTCAGTAAGACATTTGCATTTACATCACGTCTTAACTCAATAACAATTCGTAAGCCATCTCGATCCGATTCATCACGTAAATCGGTAATACCTTCGATTTTTTTATCGCGAACAAGTTCAGCGATTTTTTCGATTAACTTCGCTTTATTGACCTGATAAGGAATTTCAGAAACGACAATTCTCGGTTTGCCATTATGTTCTTCAATATCAGATTTTGCACGTAAGGTAATCGAACCACGACCGGTCTGATATGCTTTGCGAATACCAGAGCGACCAAGAATTTCAGCTCCAGTCGGAAAATCAGGTCCTGGAATAAACTCCATTAACTCAGCAATATCCAGTTCAGGATTTTCAGATAACGCTAAAACACCATCAATCACTTCCCCTAATTGGTGAGGAGGGATATTGGTCGCCATCCCAACTGCGATACCAGAAGATCCATTCACTAATAAATTCGGAAATCTTGCTGGTAGTACGACAGGTTCTCTTTCTGAACCATCGTAGTTATCTTGATAATCAATCGTATCTTTATTAATGTCACGGATAAGCTCCATCGAAATTTTTGACATCTTTGCCTCTGTATAACGCATAGCGGCAGCAGAGTCTCCATCAATCGAACCGAAGTTACCATGGCCATTTACAAGCATATAACGATAGCTAAAATCTTGTGCCATCCTTACCATTGTTTCGTATACAGCGGAGTCACCATGTGGATGATACTTCCCGATAACTTCACCTACGATACGTGCTGATTTTTTATAGGCCTTATCAGCTGTCATTCCAAGATCATTCATCGCATATAAAATACGACGGTGTACGGGTTTTAAACCATCTCGTGCATCAGGCAAAGCACGGCTGACGATTACACTCATCGCATAATCCATAAACGATGTTTTCATTTCTTTGGCTATATTTATTCCTTTAACTCTTGATTGTTCCTGTTCAGCCATTACTTAAACCTCCAACTAGATATCAAGATTCTCCACGTATTGAGCATTTTCCTGGATAAAGTCACGACGTGGTTCGACACGATCACCCATTAATATTTCAAAAATTTCATCGGCTTTAATCGCATCTTCTAATGTGACTTGCAGGAGAGTACGATGCTCTGGATCCATTGTCGTTTCCCAAAGCTGAGTTGGATTCATTTCTCCAAGTCCTTTGTAACGTTGAATGCCTATTTTTGCACCCTCTGGGTATGATTTTAGAATCGGGTCTAGTTCTTTTTGGACATATGCATATTGAATTTCTTTTCCGTGTGTCACTTTATATAAAGGCGGTTGTGCAATATACACGTAACCATACTCAATAAGTGGTTTCATATAACGGTAAAAGAAAGTAAGCAATAACGTTCGAATATGAGCTCCATCGACATCGGCATCTGTCATAATAATAATTTTATGGTATCTTGCTTTCTCTATATCAAAATCTCCACCAACACCTGTACCAAAAGCGGTAATCATCGCTCGAATTTCGTTATTGGCGAGAATTTTATCAAGTCTTGCTTTTTCAACATTAATAATTTTTCCTCGTAAAGGTAAAATCGCTTGGAAGTGACGGTCACGACCTTGTTTAGCGGAACCACCAGCCGAATCACCCTCAACGATGTATATTTCACTAATTGAAGCATCCTTAGAAGCACAATCCGCTAATTTTCCTGGAAGGGCACTTACCTCTAATGCACTTTTACGACGTGTTAATTCACGTGCCTTTTTTGCCGCTTCTCTAGCACGTGATGCCATTAAACCTTTTTCAACGATCTTTCTCGCTACTTGTGGATTTTCAATTAAAAAGCGTGAAAAATGCTCCGAAAATAATGAATCCGTAATCGTTCTCGCTTCACTATTCCCTAATTTCGTTTTTGTTTGACCTTCAAATTGTGGATCAGGAATCTTGACAGAAATAATCGCTGTAAGTCCTTCTCTGACATCATCACCTGTTAAATTCGGGTCATTTTCCTTAACAAGACTATTTTTTCTCGCATAATCATTGATCACCCGAGTTAAAGCCGTTTTAAAACCAGACTCATGTGTTCCACCTTCATGAGTGCTAATATTATTTGCAAAGGAATACAGGTTGCCCACATAGCCGTCATTGTACTGCACAGCAACCTCTACGTTTAACCCATCTTTTTCGCCTTCGATATGAATCGGTTCATCATGCAGTACTTCTTTTGTACGGTTTAAATGCTTAACAAATGAAGCAATACCACCTTCATAATAATACTTAGCTGACTTACCGTCCTCACGTTTATCCGTTATCGTGATCGTTAAACCTTTATTTAAAAAAGCGAGTTCTCTTAAACGAAGAGCCAACGTATCATAATCATAAACAATCGTTTCCTGGAAAATTTCCGGATCAGGTTTAAAGTGTGTTTTCGTTCCTGAATTCTCACTTTTTCCAATGATTGCTAGGTCTGCAGCTGGGACACCTTGATGATATTTTTGATGATAAAGATTTCCATCTCTTTCAATTTCGACTTCTAACATTGTCGATAACGCATTAACAACTGATGCACCAACCCCATGCAGCCCGCCGGACACTTTATAACCACCGCCGCCAAACTTTCCTCCTGCATGCAGGACCGTCATAATAACTTCAACGGCTGGTCGTCCCATCTTTTCATGAATCCCTACTGGAATACCACGTCCATTGTCAATGACCGTAATGCTGTTATCCTCTTCAATCAAAACATCAATTTGATCACAAAATCCTGCCATCGCTTCATCAATGCTATTATCGACAATTTCCCAAACGAGATGGTGCAGGCCACGAGCACTCGTTGAGCCAATATACATTCCAGGTCTTTTTCGTACGGCTTCTAACCCCTCTAAGACTTGTATTTGACTCGCATCATAGGATTGTTGTTCAGAATGTTGTTCATTCGACAAGTTCTTCACCTTCATTCTCTATACTTTCGCTTTCTATTTATCGTCATCTAATACATCATTGTTCAGATCAACTTTTCACTCTTTTTCTGTGAAATCAAGGTCCACATTAACCGCGGCACGTTTTTTCAACGTGCCCGATGATACCGGTGAATAATAGACTGCATGATCTGTAATAACAATCGATTTAATAAATTCTTCACTAATCACAATCGCTTGTTTTCGCTTTTTCTCTTGTTTTAAATAAGTACTTGTGACAGTAGAGGATTCTTGTACATCTCGACTTAAAATCGCAATAATTTCTTTTGCACGAACGACCATATCGCCACCTAAATGGATAAACAATCGTATCACCACCTCATCATTTTGGATGAATCGTCCCTTGTTCCACTTCAAAAATAGAAGCTTGCTCTAAGGCTTGTTTATGAACACCCGCCAGATTTGTTGTTGTTACAAACGTTTGTACGCGTTTTTGAATCGTTTCGATCAAATGAGACTGACGATAATCATCTAATTCTGAAAGGACGTCATCCAACAAAAGAATCGGATATTCACCGATTTCGGAATGAATTAATTCAATTTCAGCTAACTTAATAGATAAAGCTGTCGTACGTTGCTGCCCTTGGGAGCCAAAGGTTTGTACGTTCTTTCCATTCACTTCAAACCCTAAATCATCACGATGTGGGCCAAATAACGTGACCCCTCGCTGAATTTCTTTTTGCTTTTTTTCTTGATAAGTTTGATAGAATATATCTTTTATTTTCGTCAATTCAAGCTCTTCTGATACACTAGCGGAGGGTAAATATGTAATTTTAAGCGATTCTTTCCCTCTACTAATGTCTGAATGAATTTGTTCTGCCCATTTTTGTAGCTGCTTAAGAAATCGATAGCGCTTTTGGATGATTTCAGCTGCTAACGGAATCATTTGATCAGTTAAGATATCAAGCATCTCGAGTGAGCCTTTATTTATTTGCAGCTGCTTTAACAATTGATTTCGTTGTTGCAGCACCTTTTGATAGAGGCCTAAATGATATAAATAAAGTGGATTTATTTGACCTAATTCACGATCAATAAATTTCCTTCTGCCTTGAGGACTCCCTTTAACAAGATTCAAATCCTCTGGGGCAAACATGACCACATTGACAGCTCCAATATATTCACTTAATTTACGTTGTTCCAACCCATTTAGCTTGACCTTTTTTCCTTTTATCGAAATGATGACATCTAATTTGAGTGGAGCTCCTTTTTTAATCACTTCTCCTTGAATCCTTGCAAACTCTTCTCCCCAGCTAATGAGCTCTTTATCATTTGATGTTCGATGTGATTTAGCAAGTGCTAATACATAAATAGCTTCAATGATATTTGTCTTTCCTTGAGCATTTTCACCGATACAAACATTTACTTTTGGATCAAAGGAAACTTGGGCATCTTGATAGTTTCTAAAATGCTTTATCGTTAGTGATTTAATATACATAAGAAAATCCTCTAGTTAGCTGTAATTTCATATTCAGCTCCATCCGCGAGTTGGATACGATCACCATTGACAAGTTTTTTTCCACGCCGACTCTCCAACTCTCCATTCACAAGAACTTCATATTCAGCTAAATACCATTTTGCCATTCCGCCCGTATCGATTGCACCTACCTCTTTTAATAATTGGCCAAGTGTGATGTATTCTGTCGAAATTGAAATATGCTCCATACCTTCACTCTTCTTTCCGTACATAGTTATCGATAATTACCGTAATCAAACGCAAGACAGCAAATCATGAAAGTGAAATGCTGTCTTTTCTTTAGCCGTTTTTTATTCTCTTGTCTCTATTGTACTAAACGAAACGTCACTCGCCAAGTCCGATCTAAAAAAAGGTGATGAATCAGCGGTTTAATAAGTACGAACAGGTGAAAACAAATGTAAATAATGATCTTGTTCGATTGGTTGAATGACAAATGGACTCATTGCACCAGTAAATTCTACTTTAATTTCATCACTATCAATAACCTTTAAGGCATCAATGACATTTTTTCCATTAAAGGAAATACGCATTTCTTCACCTTCGAACGATTGACTTTGAATTCTTTCGGTTACTTTCCCAATTTCGGGTGAGATTGATGTGATTTCAATTAAACCGGCCTCTAATGTTTTTAAGTTAATAACGTTGTTTTTAGCTTCTCGTGAGAGTAATAATGCTCGTTCTAATGTTTGCAACAACGGTTTAGTTTTTAGTTGAATCGTTGTTTTGCTTTGGGTCGGAATCATATTTTTAGTTACTGGGTATTTCCCTTCTAACAATCTTGAGAAAAAGAGTAAGTTTTTCAATTTAAACAAAATTTGATTCTCCGTGACAACAACATCGATAAAATCATTGCTTTCATCAATAATTTTACTTAATTCATTTAAGCTTTTACCTGGAATCACAACATTTTCAAAAGCAAGGTTTTCGTCATTTCTTTCAATATTTGTTTTACGCATAGCCAATCTATGACTATCTGTTGCAGTACAGTGTAGTACCCCGTTATCCGATTCTAAGTTTACACCTGTCAACACTGGTCGTGTTTCCTGAGTGGACACCGCAAAGACAGTTTGACGAATCATATTTTTTAACATGTCTTGTGGGAGGCGAAATAAAAGCTCTTCTTCTAGCTGTGGAAGACGAGGATATTCTTCAGGATCTAAACCATTTAAATTAAAAACGGCAGAACCAGATTTAATGGTTGCTGCAAATTGATCTTGGACGATTAATTCAATTTCCTCACCAGATAGTTTTTTTACGATTTCCGCAAAATACTTTGCTTGTAAAACGATACTACCTTCTTGTTCAAGCGTAATATATTGTTTGTCTTCATCCTCTTTTGGAATAAACGTTTCAATCGAAATATCAGAGTCACTTCCAGTTAAGGTGACACCGTCCTTTGTCGCAACAATTTTGATTCCAGTTAAAATCGGAATTGTTGTTCTTGATGAAACGGCTTTAGCTACGTGCTGAACGTCATGGACAAATCGATCGCGTTCAATAAAAAAATGCATAGAAAGTAACTCCTTTTTATAAATCTTTTTTATTAAAAAAGTAGTAGTAATAGTAATAGGGCCTGTGATTATGTGGATAACTAACGGAAGTTCAAATAGAACGTGCTATCCACATGTTGATAAACTGTGAATGAATCAAGAAAAGTTATAAACAGTTTCCACTATGAACGGATTTGTTCGCTAATCTCTTGTAATTTTCTTTGTAAATCTTGATCACTCGAAAGTAACTTAGAGATCTTTTCATGGGCATGGATCACGGTTGTGTGATCACGACCACCAAACTCACTACCGATTTTCGGTAAAGAGGAGTCTGTAAGCTCTCTTGATAAGTACATGGCGATTTGTCTGGGGAATGCAACGGATTTGGTTCGTTTTTTAGCTTTAAAATCTTCCAACTTTACTTGGAAGTGTTCACCTACTGCTTTTTGGATATCGATAATGGTGACGACTTTAGGTTTTGAATTTGGAATAATGTCCTTTAAAGCTTCTGCAGCCAAATCAGCATTCATATCTTGATTAATTAATGATGAATAGGCAACAACGCGAATAAGGGCTCCTTCTAATTCACGAATATTCGTGTCGATTTGATTGGCAATATAAAGCATTACTTCATTAGGAATGTCTAAGTTTTCAGCTTTTGCCTTTTTACGCAAAATGGCGATTCTTGTCTCAAGATCGGGTGGAGTAATATCAGTGATTAATCCCCATTCAAATCGTGAGCGTAATCTGTCTTCAAGTGTGGGAATTTCCTTTGGTGGTCGGTCACTTGAAATGACAATCTGTTTAGACTCCTCATGTAAAGCATTAAATGTATGGAAAAATTCTTCTTGTGTTTGTTCTTTTCCAGCAAGGAATTGAATATCATCTATTAGCAAGACGTCGACATTTCGATATTTATTGCGAAAATTGACGGCTTTGTTATCACGGATCGCATTAATAAACTCGTTCGTAAATTTTTCAGAAGACAAGTAGACAACCTTTGCATCTGGGTTATGGTCCATCACATAATGACCAATTGCATGCATTAAGTGTGTTTTTCCTAAACCAACGCCACCGTAGATAAAAAGGGGGTTGTACGCTTTTGCTGGTGCTTCGGCTACAGCAAGAGAAGCAGCATGGGCGAAGCGATTTCCGGAACCGATGACAAACGTATTAAATGTGTATTTATCATTTAACATCGATTTTGTTGAAATGGCTGCCGAATTTGCTCCGGTTACGGTTTTCTTTTTAGGGATAGGCTCAAGAAATAAATCATCATCAGATTTATGTTCAGGAATAACAAACTTAGGTATCAATCTCGCCCCTGTTAATTGCTCAATTGTATCTGATGTTAATTCAGAATAGTGGTCTTCTAACCAATCGCGGGCAAATTCATTTGGTGCTGTTATTGTAATCGCATCATTTTGGATGTCACTGGCTTTTGTTGATTTTAGCCAAGTGTCATAACTAGGTTCGCTTACTTTTTTCTTAATTTCAGCTAAGACCCGCTCCCACAAATCGTGAATATTTTCCAACGGATGAACCTCCTCTTCTTTGTAATCATTATTTTAATTGGGTTAAAAGCCTCTTAAAACTTAAAAACCTCTGCTATCTTGAATTGCTTTAAGTCACAAAAAGAAATCACAGAGTTCGTCATTATTCTATGTTGTATAAGCTTTGTATAAGCCAGTGAATAAAACTGTATAAACATAAAAAACGTAAAATTGTGGAGATAACTATAATATAGTAGAAAAGTGTCGTTTTATACATATCCATAGAGTCTGTGGAAAAAGAACACACAGAAACATAAACCTGTCCACAACCTTACCCACAGGCTGTGGACAGGTTTATGGCGATAATTAGCCGTCCACGAGTGAAAACATATTAATCATAGCAAAAAAAACCTTGTACCGCAACGGTTTTCTTTGTTTATCCACAAACCACAACATCCTGTGGTTTGTGGTTGTCCACAGCACAAGATATGTGTACAATCTGTCGATAAGCTTGGGGATAGGACGAATATTGTCGATTACCATTTATCCACAATGTAAATCAAGGCGGAATGTGCTAAGATGAATAAGGGATTTGCAAGTAGGACTTTGAATTTATGGAAGTGCTAAATGGAACCTTGACAACATGCCCTTATGTTCCGTATAATTTACAAGAATGTCTTTTATAGAGTCTTACAATGGAGTATATCCTCGAGGGAGGTGTAATAAATGGGAAAACCAACATTTCAACCAAATAATCGTAAACGTAAAAAAGTACACGGTTTCCGTGCGCGTATGAGCACTAAGAACGGACGTAAAGTACTTGCTCGTCGTCGTCGTAAAGGAAGAAAAGTGTTATCTGCATAGGCCACTGAATTTCAGTGGTCTTTTTCCAGTTTAAAATAAAAGACGGTTTTAAAAGAGGTTATAAGTGAACCGTTTTGAGGTGTAATGGAATGAATAAAGAGCAACGAATCAAAAAGAATGAGGAATTCTCGCTCGTTTTTAATAAAGGGACGTCTGTTGCGAATCGTCAGTTTGTATTGTACGCATTAGCAAAAGAGGGACAAGATAAATTTCGACTCGGATTGTCTGTTAGCAAAAAGGTTGGAAATGCGGTGACAAGAAATCGAGTGAAACGAATGGTTCGAGCTTTTTTCCAAGAAAATAAAGAAAGACTACATATTGGATATGATTATGTAGTAATTGCTAGAAAACCAGTTGCGACAATGGAGTTTTCGGAAGTAGAAAGTAGTCTTCATCACATATTAAGAAAAGGCCGATATATAAGGAAAGGAAAATAAGCTTTTCTGAAATTATATAGGGCTTCAATATATATTAATGAAAGATGAACAAGGAGGAGAGCTTGTGCTCAAGAAGTTTAGCCTTGCAGCAGCGATGATTGGAATGCTTGTTCTATTAACTGGATGTTTTGAAATTGAGCAGCCAATCACGAGTGAAAGTGAAGGGATATGGAATTCCTATTTTGTCTATCCATTATCCTGGTTAATTATTAAACTGGCCGAGATGTTTAATGGTAGCTTCGGGTGGTCAATTGTGGCAGTTACCGTGATTTTAAGAACGGTAATGTTACCACTCATGATTAAACAAACTAGAAGTGCCAAAGCAATGCAACAAATTCAACCTGAAATTAAAAAATTACAAGAGAAATATAGTGCCAAAGATCAAAAGACTCAACAAAAACTACAACAAGAGATGATGGCTTTATGGCAAGAGAGAGGGGTTAACCCGTTAGCAGGCTGTTTACCTATCTTAGTACAAATGCCGATTTTACTTGGGTTATACCATGCTATTATGAGAACAGATATTGGCGAAGGGTCTTTCTTATGGTTTGCTCTTGATCAACCTGACTATATTTTACCGTTTATTGCGGGGGTTACGACTTATATCCAACAGAAAATGATGATGGTACAAGATAACCCACAAATGAAGGTTTTATTAGTTGTCATGCCTATCATGATTGCTGTATTTGCCTTCTTCTTCCCAGCGGCACTTACTTTATATTGGGTTGTTGGTAATATATATATGATTGCTCAAACTTATTTTATTACGGGTCCGAATGCGGGCAATAAAAAAGAAGTAACAGCAAATTCAGGAGGGAAGAAAAAGTGACCAAATTAACTGTATCAGGTAAAACGATTGAAGAAGCGATTTCAAAAGCACTGAGTGAATTGGGGACTACAAAAGAACGTCTTCGTTATGAAGTGATTGAACAACCGCAAAAAGGTTTTTTAGGTATTATAGGAACAAAACCTGCGATTATTGAAGCTTACATCAAACCTGATGCGGTTGAGATGGGTCTTTCCTTTCTTAAAGAGATGATTGAAGAGATTGGCTTTTCAGTAGAAATCGAAAAGAAGGAACAAGGTGACTATATTTTATTTGAAATCATTGGACAAGAGGATATGGGACGTTTAATCGGCAAAAGAGGTCAAACGTTAGACTCTTTGGAGTATTTAACGAATTTAGTCGCTAATAAGCAGGATGACTCTTATATTCGTATCCAACTAGATACAGAAAACTACCGTGCGAAACGAAGAGAAGCTTTAGAGCAATTAGCTCATCGTGTTAGCCGGAAGGTTTTAAGACAGAAGCAAAAAGTGGTACTAGAGCCGATGAATGCGGGAGAACGAAAGGTCATTCATACATCGTTACAGAATGTGTCTGGAGTTGATACTTATTCGCAAGGTAAGGGATCGAATCGCCATATCGTCATCGTACCAGAAACTAAATAAAATGGATGGTTAAAGGGACTCCCTTAAAACCCTTAATAGAAAAGTGGACGTGAAGGTTAATCCTTCACGTCCACTTTTTCAAGGTGAAGAAGGAAATGATGATGATAACCAATTTTGGCAATGAGAGAGTGAAAGATGCGGAAAGAGATATGTCTGAGGACTTCTTATTTCCCATCCACTAGTAAAACAGTAAATACTTTGGGAGCAAGGTACGAAAACTGGATGATTGGTAATGAGACAAGTGTATTGCTGGGATAAGGGTGCGAAAAACCGCTGATCGGTAATGAAATCCTTCCATTACAGTCGGAATATAGTCTTCATCAACATGGAGTAGAGACTTTTCATCACAGAGTTCGTATGATAGTGTAAAAGTTTAGGTGGTTTAACTGTGAATAAAAGATTAAAAAGTTCGTTATACACATGTGGATTATTGGCTTATTTTGACGTTTTTTAGGATAAACTAAATAGATGTGGATAAGAACAAACATAAAGGAAGAAATTTTACGTGGGATCGGTTAAAATAGAAGGATATAGAATGGTGTCTAATAGGGGATAAAATATTAAAATAACCTTAAGGGGCACAGACGGGATTGTAAAAAAGATAGTATCAGTTATAGATTATAATGAGTGATATGTGAGTATTGAGGTGAAAGTTAAATGGAGTTTGATACAATTGCAGCTGTATCGACCGCTTTAGGAGAAGGAGCGATAGGTATCGTTCGTTTAAGTGGAGATGAAGCGATTTCAATAGCAGATAAAATATATAAAGGAAAAAAGCCGTTAAAAGAAGTAGCGTCTCATACGATTGTGTATGGACATCTAATTGATCCAAAAACAAATGATCGTGTAGAAGAAGCGATGGTTTCGATATTAAGAGCACCAAAGACATTTACACGAGAAGACGTGGTAGAAATTAATTGTCATGGTGGGATTATGTCGGTGAATCGAGTGTTACAACTCGTGCTAACAAATGGAGCAAGACTAGCGGAACCAGGTGAATTTACAAAACGAGCCTTTTTAAATGGACGTATTGATCTTTCACAAGCTGAAGGTGTTATGGATCTAATAAGAGCAAAAACAGATAAAGCAATGAGTATTGCTTTAAATCAAGTAGAAGGTCGATTATCAAAAAAGATTACGGTCTTGCGGCAAGCCTTATTAGAAACGGTCGCAAATGTTGAAGTGAACATTGATTATCCAGAATATGATGCGGAAACAATGACTCATGATTTATTAAAAACGAAAGCTGATTTTGTTATTGGCGAAATCGAAAAATTATTACAAACAGCTGAGCAAGGGAAAATTGTGAGAGAAGGCTTATCAACCGTTATTATCGGAAGACCAAATGTAGGGAAGTCTTCCTTATTAAATAGCCTTGTCCATGAAAATAAAGCAATTGTTACCGATATACCAGGAACGACTCGTGATGTAATTGAAGAGTATGTCAATGTAAGAGGGGTACCACTAAAACTAGTTGATACTGCCGGTATTCGTGAAACAGAAGACATCGTTGAAAAAATTGGGGTAGAACGCTCGCGACAAGTATTAAAAGAAGCGGAATTAATTCTTCTTGTACTAAATTATGGAGATGAATTAACAAAAGAAGATGAAGCTTTATTCGAAGCGGTCGAAATGATGAATGTCATTGTTATTGTAAATAAAACCGATCAAGAGAAAAAAATTGATCTAGAAAAAGTAAAAAGTTAAATGACGGTCGTCCACTTGTTACGACTGCTTTAATAGAAGATAAAGGTGTAGAAGAGCTTGAACAGGCCATTGCTGACTTATTTTTCTCAGGTAGCATGGAAGCAGAGGATGTCACATATGTTTCAAACTCACGTCATATTGCCTTATTAGAGCAAGCTAAGTCGACCATTGAGGATGCAGTTGCCGCAATTGATATGGGAGTACCAATCGATTTAGTACAAATCGATGTAACGAGAACTTGGGAAATATTAGGTGAAATCATTGGAGATACGATTCAGGACAGTTTATTAGATCAACTGTTCTCGCAATTCTGTCTTGGAAAATAAGGAACGAAAGAAAAGGAGGTAAAGAAAGATGAACTATCAAGGTGGAGATTTTGATGTAATCGTTGTTGGCGCTGGTCATGCAGGGGTTGAAGCTGGACTTGCAGCTGCCCGCATGGGAGCGAACACTTTAATACTTACATTAAATTTAGATGCAGTCGCCTTTATGCCGTGTAATCCTTCAGTAGGGGGGCCTGCAAAAGGGATTGTTGTTCGTGAAATTGATGCACTTGGAGGAGAAATGGGGCGTAATATTGATAAAACTCATATCCAAATGCGTATGTTAAATACTGGTAAAGGTCCAGCTGTTCGAGCTTTACGTGCTCAAGCCGATAAATTCCTCTATCAACATGAAATGAAAAAAACAATTGAAGAGCAAGAGAATTTACTGTTACGTCAAGGAATGGTTGATCGTCTAATTATTGAAGAAGGTGTTTGTAAAGGAGTTATTACAAACACAGGGGCGGAATATCGTAGTCAATCCGTTGTCATTACGACAGGAACGTATTTACGTGGACGAATTATTTTAGGGGAGCTTTCTTATGAAAGTGGTCCTAATAATATGCAACCATCAATTAAATTATCGGAGCACTTAAAAGAGCTTGGTTTTGACTTAGTTCGTTTTAAAACAGGGACACCCCCTCGGGTTAATGGAAGTTCGATTGATTATGGGCAAACAGAGATTCAACCGGGTGATGACAAACCACGAGCGTTCTCATATGAAACGACTAAATATATTACCGATCAATTGCCGTGTTGGTTAACGTATACAAGTACGGAAACACATGAAATTATTAATCAGAACTTAAGTCGTTCGCCAATGTATTCTGGGATGATTGAAGGAACAGGACCGAGATATTGTCCTTCAATTGAAGATAAAATTGTACGTTTTAATGATAAACCAAGACACCAAATTTTTCTTGAACCAGAAGGACGTAATACAACGGAAGTGTATGTTCAAGGTTTATCAACAAGTTTACCTGAAGATGTCCAATTAAAAATGTTAAAGTCGATTCCTGGTCTTGAAAATGTTCGAATGATGCGTCCTGGTTATGCGATTGAATATGATGCGATGGTGCCAACACAGCTTTGGCCTACATTGGAAACTAAAAAGGTTGAAAATCTATTTACCGCTGGCCAAATTAATGGTACATCTGGTTATGAAGAAGCGGCTGGTCAAGGAATTATGGCTGGTATTAATGCCGCAAGAAAAGCAAAGGGTAAAGAAGGCTTAATATTGGATCGTTCCGAAGCTTATATTGGTGTATTAATAGATGATTTAGTAACAAAAGGAACAAATGAGCCTTATCGATTATTAACATCGCGTGCAGAGTATCGTTTATTGTTACGCCATGATAATGCAGATCTTCGTTTAACGGCTAAAGGATATGAAATTGGTCTTATTAGTGAGGAACGTTTTGCTCGCTTTGAACAAAAGAAACAAGCGATAGAAAAAGAAAAGAAGCGTTTAGAAGGGATTATTATTAAACCTTCTAATGAGGTTGCCACTCTTTTAGAGAAAGCGAACTCTACACCTTTACAAGAGGCAGTGAGAGCATCTGCGTTTTTAAAACGACCAGAACTTACGTACGAAGATGTCGCATCGGTCATCCCAGCTTCTGAACAAGAACTAAACGAAGACATTGCGGAACAAGTCGAAATTCAAGTGAAGTATGAGGGCTATATTGAAAAGCAATTACAGCAAGTCGAACGGGCAAAGAAGATGGATAAGAAGAAGATCCCAGATAATCTTGATTATTTTGCGATCAATGGCTTAGCGACTGAAGCCAAGCAAAAATTAAGTCAGGTGAGACCATTATCAGTCGGTCAAGCCTCTCGTGTTTCTGGAGTGAATCCATCGGATATTTCGATTCTTCTTGTTTATATCGAACAAGGACGTTTAGCAAAAATAGACTAAGCTCATACGGAGGCTTAAATGAACAAAGAAACATTTGTAGAAGCATTATTAGAAAAAGGCATTCAATTAAACGAGAAACAGCAGTGGCAATTCCAACGTTATTTTGAAGTGTTAGTGGAGTGGAATGAGAAAATGAACCTAACCGCTCTTACTTCAGAAGAGGATGTGTATTTGAAGCATTTTTATGACTCAATATCGGCCTGCTTCTATTATTCCTTTAAAGAAGGTCAAAACATTATCGATGTAGGGGCAGGGGCTGGTTTTCCTAGTTTGCCGATCAAAATTATTCATCCCGGTCTCAATGTCCATATTGTCGATTCGTTAAATAAAAGAATTGGTTTTCTTGAACATTTAGCAAACGAACTTGAGTTAGAAAATGTGAAGTTTTATCATGATCGAGCTGAATTGTTTGGTAAAAATGCAAACCATCGAGAGAAGTATGATTTAGTTATGGCACGAGCTGTAGCAAGAATGTCCGTATTGTCAGAGCTATGTTTACCTCTTGTGAAGGTCGGAGGCGATTTTGTAGCTTTAAAAGGGGCAAGCTCCCAAGAGGAACTATCGGAAGGGTTATTTGCGATAGAAACATTAGGAGGACGTGTGATTGATTCCTTTCAGTTCGAATTACCGGAAGAAAAAAGTGACCGACATATCGTGATCATCAAAAAAGAGAGAAAAACAGCCAAGAAGTATCCAAGAAAACCAGGAACACCAAATAAACAGCCTTTAATTAAATAAAGGGGACTATTGCAATTAGTGATAGGACTTGCTCTAAAAATGATGCTGTCTCTATAAAGTCAAAAGACCTTATGGGGCAGTATTAAGATAGTTTCTCTTAATAGTTTAATAGTACGATAGGTTAAAATGTTTCACGTGAAACATCATCTTTGTTCAGTGGAGGGGTCTACTTGAAGATAAATTTTTTGCAAAAAATCGATAATCGAATAGGGAAAGAAGGAATGACTTTAATCATGTCGAATATAGTAGAGATGGTTAATATCAAAGGTGGTGTTAGGCGATGAAGCAGCCGTTCTCACGCCTATTCGGCTTTAATGAGAAGCAAAATGAAGTGACAGAAGAAGAAGTAATCGAGCGCGAGGAAATAAAAGAGATCGCAATTGTTGATATCGTTCCAAATCGTTTCCAGCCAAGAACCATTTTTGATCAGGAGCGTATTGAAGAATTAGCTCAAACAATTCGAACGCATGGAGTGATTCAGCCAATCGTTGTTCGTCAACGAGAAGGGAAGTATGAAATTATTGCGGGAGAGCGTCGTTGGAGAGCCGTTACTTCATTAGGGTGGGAGAAAATCCCAGCGATTGTTAAAGAATTTAATGATTCTCAAACCGCATCGATTGCTTTAATTGAGAATTTACAACGAGAAGGGTTAACTGCTATTGAAGAGGCTATTGCTTATGCAAAACTTCTAGATATACATCAGTTAACACAAGAGAGTCTAGCGCAACGTTTAGGAAAAGGCCAATCCACGATTGCTAATAAATTACGTTTATTACATTTACCTGAATCTGTTCAAAATGCGATTTTAACAAAAGAAATATCAGAAAGACATGCCCGGTCATTATTAGCATTAAAAGATGAGTCATTACAAAATAAAGTGCTTGAAATGATTATAAATGAAAGCTTAAATGTGAAACAAACCGAAGAACGAGTAAAGCTTTTACTCGAGGTTAATGATAAAGAGCCAAAGAAAAAAGCAACAAGAAAATCCTATTCAAAGGATATGCGAATTGCAATGAATACAATTCGACAATCGGTTGATATGGTCCTAAAAAGTGGACTTCATGTCGATACTGACGAAGAAGAAAACGATGATTTTTATCAATTTACCATTCGTATACCGAAAAAATAATCTATCACTTAGATAGGTTATTTTTTTTTGCTTTTCTAGGGATTGAGAACTAATTTCAGAAGATTTATTGTTTTTTTTTCGATGTTATCGTAACTTTATAAAACGATTTTTATAAAACTGTGTTAAAATAAAATCGTAAAAGTAAAAAGAGAATGTTTGGATGGAAAGTAGGTGACAGCGTGGCTAAGATCATTGCTGTAGCAAATCAAAAGGGTGGAGTAGGGAAAACAACAACATCGGTTAACCTCAGTGCTTGTCTTGCTTATATTGGCAAAAAGGTGTTGCTTGTTGATATTGATCCACAAGGAAATGCAACAAGTGGAACTGGTGTTGAAAAAGGCGATGTAGAAGAATGTATTTACGATGTGCTTGTTGAAGATACAGAGGCTCGAACAGTCATTAAAAAAACTACAGTTGAAAACCTTGATATTATCCCATCTACAATACAGTTATCAGGTGCTGAAATCGAGCTAGTTCCAACTATTTCTCGTGAAGTCCGGTTAAAAAGAGCTCTCTCGACCATCTCAAATGATTATGATTATATCTTTATTGATTGTCCTCCTTCTTTAGGGTTATTAACGATTAATGCCTTAACGGCAGCTGATTCCGTTTTAATCCCAGTTCAATGTGAATATTATGCATTAGAAGGGCTTAGTCAGTTATTAAATACGGTTCGTTTAGTTCAAAAGCATTTAAATACGGAACTCGCAATTGAAGGAGTTTTATTAACGATGCTGGATGCTAGGACAAACCTAGGAATTCAAGTGATTGATGAAGTAAAGAAATACTTTAGAGAAAAGGTATTTGATACGATTATTCCTCGTAATGTCCGTTTAGGGGAAGCTCCAAGTCATGGAAAGCCTATTATTATATATGATCCGAAGTCCCGTGGTGCTGAAGTCTATTTAGAATTAGCAAAGGAAGTGGTTGCTGGTGTCGAAAAGGTTAGGTAAAGGCTTGCAAGCACTTTTTAATGAACATGAAGAAGAAAAAGAGTCTCGTATTGAAGAATTACCTTTAACAGAATTACGACCAAATCCCTATCAACCTCGAAAAACTTTTTCTGACCAAGCAATAGAAGAATTAGCTGTATCCATTAAAGAAAATGGAATATTACAGCCAATTACGGTGCGAAAAAGTATAAAAGGGTATGAAATTGTCGTTGGGGAAAGACGATTTCGTGCAGCAGAGGCAGCAGGGTTAAATAAAATTCCTGTCATTGTTAAAGAACTAAGTGAAGAAAAAATGATGGAGCTTGCTTTAATTGAAAATCTTCAAAGAGAAGATTTAAATCCAATTGAAGAAGCTTTAGCTTATGAACGTTTAATGGAACATTTAAAAGTTACTCAAGAGCAGCTTTCTAAAAGAGTAGGGAAAAGTAGACCACATATTGCGAACCATGTCCGCTTATTACAGCTACCTCAAGTTGTCCAACAATTTATTTCAGATGGAAAACTATCAATGGGACATGGAAGAGCGATTTTAGGATTAAAAGATAAACAAAAAATCTCCTCGTTACTTGAAGTGGTTTTACAGGAAAAATTAAGTGTTCGTGAAGTGGAGCAAATGGTTCAACGTATGAATGAAAATGTTTCACGTGAAACAAAGAAGAAAAAACAAACCTTATCTCCATTTTTGAAAGAAAGACAGGATCTATTAAAAGCACGCTTTGGTACATCTGTTACAATTAAACCTGGTAAGAAAAAGGAAAAATAGAAATAGATTATTTTTCGGAAGAGGATTTAGAACGTATTCTGCAATTAATGGATAATGCAGATGAACAAGAATCTATGTAATATAAGTGGAAGTCATCTAATTCAGATGGCTTTTCTTTTTATATCAGTTTTTTATCATTTCCCGACAGAAGACTCCCTCTTCAATCGTGTGAAGGGAGAAGCCCAACGATATGGGGGAGATGAATGGCGGTTGGCGGTAGCCAAAGAGATTCTTGTTAAGGTATAATAAGAACATACATTCCTGTTTGAGGTGAAAACAATGCTCATCAACAAAGCGTACAAATTTCGTCTCTATCCAAGCAAAGAACAGGAAATCTTCATTGCTAAAACCATCGGCTGTTCTCGTTTTGTCTTTAATCGCTTTTTAGGGCAATGGAACGATACCTACCAAGAAACAGGCAAAGGATTAACTTACAATGCTTGTTCGGCTGAATTAACGCAACTAAAAAAGGAATTCGTATGGCTAAAAGAAGTGGACAGCATTGCCCTTCAATCCTCCCTGAAAAATCTTGCCGATTCCTATACTCGATTCTTCAAGAAACAAAATAAAGCTCCGCGCTTCAAGTCTAAAAAGAATCCGGTACAATCCTACACCACGAAAGTAACCAATAGCAACATTG
>NZ_ALPT02000069.1 GCF_000292245.2 Alkalihalobacillus alcalophilus ATCC 27647 = CGMCC 1.3604
TTCTTAAGTCTTATAACGAATAATAATGATTCTTGATTAAGTAAAACATTTAGAAGAAAAGCTTGATCCGGATGAAAGTAGCATTCTGTCTCTAATAAGTATGGTTTTTCAAGGAAATGATAGGAATTCGTCACAATCTGTAGTATTTTAGTAGTAACATGTAAATTTCCATTTTGTTGGTGAGAATGATAGAAAAATGACTATACAATGTAAAAATATAGTTATATAATATTTAGGACTTTTCTATTAAAAAAATTAATTATTTTCCAATAAAGTTAAAATATCCATGATCATCCAGTAGTTTAATGACGATTTCGTGGTATATTTGTAAGTATATGTTTAATATTTAGTGCTTTTTTATTGAAATGATTCTCGTATTGTATGACCAAATGGGTTCCATGTAAGGTTTAGAAGAATGTTTAGGAGGGTTTACCATGATCGATCTGCATTGTCACATCTTGTCTGAACTTGATGATGGACCGAAAACGATAGAAGAGAGTTTATTAATGGCAGAGGCTGCAGTAAAAGAAGGGATTACTTCGATTGTTGCGACCCCGCATTATGCTCATCCTTCATTCTCTAAAAATGAAGCGAAACGAGTCAAAGTAAAAGTAAAAGAATTAAATCAAGAGTTAAGTGTTCGCAATATTCCGTTAATAATATACCCAGGGCACGAGCTACGAATTCATGGAGAGTTAGTAGAGGAATTAACAAACGATACCGCCTTAACGATGGCGGGACTCGGAACGTATGTATTTATCGAATTTTCATCCAACCATGTCCCGCGTTATGCGGCTTCTTTATTTTATCAGTTACAAGTTGCCGGTTATTATCCGGTCATTGTCCATCCAGAACGGAACAGTGAACTGGTACAGAACCCAACGCTTATATATGATTTTGTTAAAAGTGGTGTCTATACCCAAATTACAGCCTCTAGCTTAACGGGGGATAATGGCAAAAATATTAAAAAATTTACGGAACAACTCATCGAATCGAATTTAACCCATTTTTTAGCTTCAGATGCACATAATACAACAACGAGGCCTTTTCGAATGAAAGAAGCTTATGAAGAAATGAAACAAGAGTTTGGACGAGCTACAGTGGAATTGTTTCAAGAGAATGCCGAGCGATTACTGGAAAATCGAGCACTAATTGTTGATGATCCTGAGCCGATTCGTCGTAAGAAAATATTAGGAATCTTTTAAAAGATGTTTTGAGATAAATAGACAAAAGGTAATGTCTCCTAACCTATATCGATGGAGATACTCGGCTATGCTGTGGGCTTACTGAAAAGGTGAGCCTTAGGTGCTTTTGTCACCAATGGTATAGTGTGAGGTCGGGTTAAATGCCCTTTTTTTATTTTGATTAAAAGTTTAAGAAGAGGTTTCTAATGAACTAGAAATTTCTTTTTAAGAGATTAATCTAATGCTACATATAAAAATACAATTGAGGGAAGTGAAAGCTATGTTAAAAAAAGTAAAGAAAGCGATTATTCCCGCTGCAGGATTAGGAACAAGATTTTTACCAGCTACAAAAGCGATGCCAAAAGAAATGTTGCCAATTGTTGATAAACCGACGATTCAGTACATTGTTGAAGAAGCGGTTGAAGCTGGTATTGAAGACATCATTATCGTAACCGGAAAAGGGAAACGGGCGATTGAGGATCATTTTGATCATGCTTTTGAGTTGGAACAAAATCTGTTAGAGAAACAAAAATTAGAATTACTTGATAAAGTCGTGGAAACGTCAAATGTTGATATTCATTATATTCGTCAAAAAGAACCAAAAGGGTTAGGGCATGCAGTTTGGTGTGCTCGTAAATTTATTGGGGACGAGCCATTTGTCGTATTATTAGGAGATGATATTGTTCAAGCAGAAACACCATGCACAAAGCAACTTATGGATGTTTATGAAGAAACAGGTACATCTGTCATTGGCGTTCAAACCGTACCAAATGAAGAGACACACAGATACGGGATTGTCGCACCACTCACTCAAAATGGCCGCATTTATCAAGTGGGCAACTTAGTTGAAAAACCAAAACAAGGAACAGCTCCTTCTAATTTAGCGATTATGGGCCGTTATTTATTAACACCAGACATTTTCTCATACTTGGAAAATCAAGAGACAGGTGCAGGTGGGGAAATCCAATTAACAGATGCCATACAAAGACTAAATGAGGATAAAGGAATCTCTGCTTATGATTTTCAAGGGACTCGCTATGATGTTGGAGAAAAATTAGGATTTGTTTTAACAACGTTAGAGTTTGCCATGCAACGTCCTGAATTAAAAGATAATTTAGTTGAAGCAATGAAGCAATATGTAAAACAAGAAGAGGGAATGAAACATTAAATTCGCCTTCTTCGGAGATTTTATCGCATAAGTCACTAAAGAGTGGAAGGGGATAGGTTTCAATATGTCTTATAAAAAAAGACTGCTTTATTTAATTTTAATAGACTCCTTGATTGTATTGACTTCAGTATTTGTCAGTTTCTTCTTATTAAGTCCGGGAGGTAATCTATTATCCCCGATATTAATAACAAGTTCGCTCGTTTTATTAGCGGGTCACCATTTGTTTGCTGCTTTTTTTAAACTGTATAAACGAGCGTGGCAATATGCGAGTGTTAATGAGTTAACGAGTATTTTCTATGCGGTCACTTTTTCGGTGATGATCAGTGCCTTTACACAAGTTATCTTCTTTGGTGAGTTGTTTCTCCGAACGTTATTTATTACATGGATGATGCACATTATCTTGATTGGTGGATCCAGATTTGCTTGGAGACTTTATCGAGATACATATATGAAACCGAAATTTAAAGGGAAACGTACATTAATTATTGGAGCTGGAAACGCTGGAACAATGATCGTCAGACAGCTGAAGCATAATGATAAACCAGAGCTTGATCCGGTCGGTTTTGTTGATGATGATATTAATAAAATGTATTTAGAGATTTTAGATGTACCAGTCTTAGGAAATGTCCAAGATATTACAAGGCTAGCAGATGAATATAAAATTGAACATATCGTCATTGCGATTCCTTCATTAAATAGACAGGAACTGCAACATATTTTCCAAGAGTGCTCAAAGACAGAAGCAAAAACGCAAATTCTTCCGAGGATTGAAGACTTGATGTTAGGAAATGTATCGGTTAATCATTTTAAAGATGTAGAAGTCGAGGATTTACTCGGGCGAGACCCGGTTAAGCTAGACATTGATGGCATTGCTGATTACATTACAAGTAAAACTGTGCTTGTCACAGGTGCTGGTGGCTCGATTGGTTCAGAAATTTGCCGTCAAATCGCCCGTTTTTCTCCGCAAGAACTTGTCCTATTAGGTCATGGCGAAAATAGCATTTATTCGATTGAAATGGAACTAAGAAGAAATATTCCGGACTTAAACATCGACACAGAAATTGCTGATGTACAAGACAGGGAAAAAATCTTTACGATTATGGAACAAAGAAAACCACATGTAGTCTTTCATGCAGCAGCTCATAAACATGTTCCTTTAATGGAAAGAAATCCAGAAGAAGCAGTTAAAAACAATGTCGTTGGGACAAAGAATGTGGCTGAAGCATCAAGTGCAAATGGCGTCAACACATTTGTGATGGTTTCAACCGATAAAGCTGTGAATCCAACGAGTGTAATGGGAGCTACGAAACGAATTGCGGAAATGATTGTTCAACATATGGATATGATTAGCGAGACCCGTTTTGTGGCCGTGCGCTTTGGGAATGTATTGGGAAGCCGAGGTAGTGTTATTCCTTTATTTAAAGAACAAATCAAGAATGGTGGTCCTGTAACAGTCACACATCCAGATATGATTCGTTATTTCATGACGATTCCTGAAGCGTCGCGTCTCGTCTTACAGGCAGGCTCGCTTGCCCAAGGAGGAGAAGTGTTTGTTCTAGATATGGGAGAACCTGTTAAGATTGTCGATTTAGCGAAGAACTTAATTAAATTATCGGGGTATACGGAAGAAGAAATTCCGATTGTATTCACGGGAATGCGTCCGGGTGAGAAGATGTTTGAGGAGTTGCTTGGTGCGGATGAGGTTCATCAAGAACAGGTTTATCCGATGATTTATCGTGGGAAGACGCCGCCGGTTAATATTAATGTGACTTATGATTTGGTCGAAAGATTTATGGATAGTGATCGTGAGTTATTGAGACAAGAGTTATTGGATATTGCGAATTTTCGGGTTGGCGGGTTGAGGGTTTTGAATGCGGTAAAGTAAAGTAGTAATAAAATTTAAAGCCATTTCCTACTTTGCTTGGACGGGAAATGGTTTTAGTTTTGAAATCGTAGAGGCTGGAGAGGTAAGTAGCAACTATGAACAATTAACTAAAGAGCCTTAGAGCATTAAATTAAGGGTGGTTGTTCTAGTGAAAAAGTTAAATAAGCTGAACAAACCTCTATCCTTTTCGAATCAAAAAGGAATTGGAGATAGAGGACTTACTTTAATTGAATTGTTGGTAGTTGTTACAATTATGGGGGTTATTGCAGGAATTGCTGTTTATTCTTATGTGAGAATAATTGAGAAAACGGAAGAAGATGTTTGTGATGCAAATGCATTATTGCTTAAAAGAGAGTATGAGAGAAGCTTAGTATTAGAGAATATTGATCATTCAGATGTTTTTTTCGCTTCATTTTTAATGGGTTCTAGTGTAGAGTCATGTGAAGGTTGTGAGTTTACTTATGAGGATGGGGACGTGTTGTGTAATAAGAGGACTGAGGGTGATAAGGATGAAAATGGAGAGGTGCCGTTTTTTTGATGTTTATGGGGGGGTGGTGGGGAAGTCAGAATGGTTAAGAAATGAATGCTATATGTGGTGTTATTTTTAGCGATTAATTAATAAAATGCATAATATATCGATTCTACCTATTGCTCATACTGGTCTTGTGACGATTAGAGAAAGATAAAACGCTAAAAATGGATTTGAAAATGTTGATTTGACGGGGGTTTTGGCAACCTGAAATATGGAAAAATATAGAATGAACATAGAGAACTGACAATCATTATCAGATAACATGCTGGAAACCTTGAGACATAAGTAAGGTTTTCGAGTGTTTTTGGTTGTTTTTAAGAGTTGATTGAATAGTAATTTAATAGGAAGAAACACGGTTGAGATAAGCGTTAAAATTAAAAAAACTTCGTGATTGAATGTTGTTGATTGAATAGAAATTACGAGGTGGGTATTGTAATACGATAAGAAAACACAATATGTAGTATGCGAATTATGGTTTTTTAGTTGTGACATACTATATGTTGATTTATTCATCTATACCGCATATTGAATATTCGGTACGAGGTGGCTATTGATATTAGATGAGTTTAGTAGGTTAGTAGTTGGTTGGAAGCCTTCCAGTTAAGTGCTAAGTTACTAAGAAATTATTAAATCATAGAGATTAAAAACATAAGCGAGGTAAATGATATGTCATATTTAGTTGTTATTGCACATCCAGACGATGAAGTTTTAGGAGCGGGTGCTACTATGTATAAGTTAGCACAAGAAGGGCATTCCGTAAATGTCTGCATCCTTTCAGGTGATGTTAACGCTAGAAACTTCAGACCAAGCATGGAAGAGTTAAACGAAGATGTAAATAGTTCTATGAATATTTTAGGTGTTGATAGAGTCATTACTGGTGACTTTCCAAACATTGAATTTAACATGGTCCCACATTTAAAACTTGTACAGTTTATTGAAAATGCAATTATTGAAACTGGTGCGGATGTAATTTTAACACACCATCCAGCGGACTTGAATAACGATCACCTACACACTTCTCTGGCTTGCCAAGCTGCATCTAGGTTATTCCAACGAAGAAGTGATGTTAAACCTTTAAAAGAACTACTCTTCATGGAAGTTCCATCATCAACAGAATGGGGACTTAACAAAACCATGAATCAGTTTTCACCGAATACTTTTATAGAAGTTGGTGAAGAAAGTGTTGATAAAAAGATAGAAGCTCTAGCTCAGTATCGTGGAGTAATGAGAGACTATCCTCATCCTAGAAGTAATGAGGCAATCAAAGGATTAGCAGCCTACCGTGGTGGGCAAGCTGGGATGGTTTATGCTGAGGCCTTTGAAAGTGTATTTCGACGTGGATTCTAGATAAAGAGAGGATGAGATAAGTTGAAGAAAAAGATAGCTTTTGCTACTTGTGTACAATTAGGTCTGAGTTGTATTGAAGAAATATATCGCATCGGTGGTAGCTTAGATTTACTTATCACGCTTAAGGACGAAAAAGCGAAGAATAAGTCGGGAAGAATTTATTTAGATGAAATTGCAACTGAACATAATGCGCCCATCTTGAAGATAGATAATATCAACGATCAAGAGGTTCTTAGTGTTCTAAAAGAACATCAGATTGATTGGTTGTTTATTATTGGTTGGTCGCAAATTGCTCGGAAAGATGTACTCGAAACACCTACGTATGGTTGTATCGGTATGCACCCAACTTTATTGCCAGTCGGTCGAGGAAGAGCAGCAATACCTTGGGCAATTATCAAAGGGTTAGATGAAACGGGTGTTACTATGTTTAAGTTGGATGAAGGTGTCGATACCGGTGATATTATCGGACAAGGGGTTATTAAACTAGATCAGGACACTACAGCAACTGAGCTATATCAAAAAGTGGACGATATGCATATTACCCTTATTGCAAAGTATTGGAATGATATCGTAAATAATAATATTACACTTACAAAGCAAAATGACGCGGATGCTACTGAATGGCCAGGGAGAAAGCCAGAAGATGGTGAGATTTTAAGCGGCATGACTATGGATGAAGCTGGTAAGTTGGTCAGAGCTGTTACACATCCGTATCCAGGAGCTTTTTATAAAGATGGAGATAAAACGATTAGAGTTTGGTCAGCGAAGACTGATAAAAACGATGGTGGTATAAAACTTAGCGATGGGTATTTAATTCCTATTGATTATGAGATTGAGGGATTGTAATGGAAGGAAAAAAGTTTCAGAGATTTACTAAACGTATAATTGATATTGTGGTCTCCTTAATAGTTCTTTTAGTATTTTTACCACTGTGGATTATAGTAGCTATCTTAATAAAGGCAACTTCAAAAGGACCTGTACTTTTCTTACAAGAACGACCTGGATTAAACCAACAAATTTTTAAAGTATATAAATTCCGTACGATGAAACCGGGATCAGAAAAAATGGTTAAGGGTCAAGAAGTAATGAAAGACGATGATCGTGTAACTGCAATTGGTAAGCTACTTAGAAGAACGAAGATAGATGAAATTCCTCAAGTACTAAATGTATTAAAGGGTGAAATGAGTCTAGTAGGGCCAAGGCCTGAAAGAGTAGCATCTCTCGCAGACTACGATGATGAAATTTCAAAAAGACTTAACATGAGTCCGGGAATGACAGGCTTAGCACAAGTGAGCGGTAACATCTACCTGTCCTTAGAAGATAGATACAAGTTTGATGTTTATTATGTAGAAAATTTTAGTGTGTGGCTAGATATAAAGATAATTTTTAGAACTGTTGGCGTTGTTTTATTAGGAGAAGATAGATACGTTAACAAGTACTTAGTTGACATTAATCTAGGAGCTATAGAGGTAGCAGCTACTAAAGAGGAGACTGTTTCAAAATGAAAAAGGTACTTGTAACAGGTATTAATAGTTATATAGGCACGTCTTTTATTAAATGGGTTTCACAATATCCTGATAAGTATTTAGTAGATTCAATTAGTTTACGAGACGAACAGTGGAAAGAACAATCATTTAAAGATTATGATGTAATATTTCACACCGCTGCAATTGTTCATGTAAAAGAAAATGAAACGGATCAGTATTTTAAAGTGAATCGGGATCTCACTATAGAGTTGGCTAAAAAAGCCAAAAAAGAAGGAGTAAAACAGTTTATATTTTTAAGTACGATGGGGGTTTATGGTACGGAGACAGGACACATAACAATTAATACGATTCCTGTACCAAAGACACCTTATGCAAAGTCAAAATTTGAAGCTGAGCAACTCCTTGAAAAACTAGGGGATCATAACTTTCAGATTGCAATCTTAAGACCACCAATTGTATATGGTATGAATTGTCCTGGGAACTATAGCAGACTTGCAACCCTGGCTTTAAAAGCACCATTCTTTCCTAATATAAATAATGAGCGTAGCATGATATATATTGATAATTTATCTGAATTCATAAGGTTATTAATCGTTCACGAAGCTAGTGGGTTGTACTTTCCACAAAATAAGGATTATGTAAATACAACCGAGTTAGTAAAGACTATTGCACAAGCTCATGGAAAAATATTAAATGTAACAAGCATTTTCAATTGGGCTGTTTCAATAGGCCTTAAACAGTCAGAGACATTTAGAAAGGTCTTTGGCTCTTTTGTTTATGATAAAGAAATAGCTGGAAGTCCAGGGACTTTACTGAACAGTCAGAGTATAGATTACGAGACTACATCTTTTAAGGACACTATTATAAGAACTGAAGGTAGGGAGCGATGAAATGAGTAAAAAGAAAGATGTTTTATTTTTATGTCAGTATTTTTACCCTGAATATGTTTCGTCTGCTACACTACCTTTTGATACTGCAGTGGCCCTTAAGGAAGCTGGATTTTCAGTCGGTGCGTTATCAGGTTATCCAAAAGAATATAATTTAAATGATGAAGTACCATTGAAAGAAACTTATAAGGGTATAGAAATAAGAAGGTTAAAATATATTCAACTTAAACGAAGTAACATTATTGGAAGGCTAATTAACTATTTTTCTTTCACTTTTTCTGTTGCTTTGCGTATCAATGAATTAAGAAAGTATAGGGTGGTAATTGTTTATTCTAACCCACCAGTATTGCCGTTAGTTGCAGCTCTAGCTTCAAAGCTCTTTAACACTAAAATTGTTTTCGTAAGCTATGATGTTTATCCGGAGATGGCTCATATAACAAATAGTATTTCAGAAGGTAGCATTATAAGCAAAATGATGAAATTAGTTAACAAGAGTGTTTTCAAACATGTAAATAAAGTAGTAGCTTTATCGAATGAGATGAAAGCATATCTACTTAACCATAGATCAAAATTATCTGAAGAACAGGTTGAAGTAATCCCAAATTGGTATGAGGATAAAGGAATATCTGATGCAAAAGATGCATCAAGAAATAAATTATTTCATTCGATAAAAAAAGATGGCAATCTTATAGTTTCCTATTTTGGGAATATGGGGATTTGTCAGGATCTTGATACGCTAGTCGATGCAATTCGTCAATTCAAAGATGATAGTACAGTTCAATTTGTATTCGCTGGACATGGGAATAAAATGGAAATATTAAAAGATATAGTAGAAAAAGAAAAATTAGATAATGTTAGTATTTTTGATTTTTTACATGGTCAAGACTTTCAGGATGCACTTAATATTAGTGACTGTTTTATCGTAAGTTTAGCTAAAGGTTTAACGGGACTAGCTGTTCCGAGTAAAACCTATAGTTACATGATGGCAAGCAAACCTGTAATTGCTATTATGGGAGAGGATTCTGATATAGCTAAGGATTTAACAGAAAATAATGCAGGCTATGCAATGGAAGTTGGAGAAAGTTCAAAATTGGTAAATTCAATTAAAGAACTTTGTGATGATAAAGAGAAATGTAGAAATATGGGCGAGAATTGCAGGAATGTTTTCCTTAAAAAGTACACTAAAGAACATTGTACTCAACAATATGTGAATATAATAAAAAAATTACTGGAGGACTAATATGTTTAAGAATAAAACTTTATTAATAACAGGTGGTACAGGTTCATTTGGGAATGCAGTTATGAAGAGGTTTTTAGATACCGATATAAAAGAGATTCGTATTTTCTCAAGAGATGAAAAGAAGCAAGATGATATGAGGAAACTTTATAAAAATGATAAACTTAAGTTTTATTTAGGAGATGTTCGTGATTTAGCTAGTGTAAAAAATGGAATGTATGGTGTTGATTACATCTTCCATGCGGCAGCTCTTAAACAAGTACCTTCGTGTGAGTTCTTCCCATTGGAAGCTGTAAAAACAAATGTCATTGGGACGGAAAATGTTCTTACAGCAGCTATTGAAAATAGTGTAAAGAAAGTCATTTGCTTGTCTACAGATAAAGCTGCGTATCCAATAAATGCAATGGGGATATCAAAAGCGATGATGGAAAAGGTATTTGTAGCTAAATCAAATACAGTAGATCCAAATAAAACTCTTATCTGTGGTACACGTTATGGGAATGTTATGGCCTCTAGAGGTTCTGTAATTCCTTTATTTATTGAACAAATAAAAAATGGACAACCTCTAACGATTACTGATCCTAATATGACTAGATTCCTAATGAGTCTTGAAGAAGCTGTTGAACTAGTAGTATTTGCATTCGAAAATGCTGAAGCAGGAGATATTATGGTTCAAAAATCGCCAGCGTCGACTATTGGTGAGTTAGCACAGGCGCTTAAGGAATTATTTAATGTAGATAATGAAATCAAAGTCATAGGTACACGTCATGGTGAAAAGTTATATGAAACTCTACTTACTAGAGAAGAACATGTTGTTGCTCAAGATATGGGTGGCTTCTATCGAGTCCCTGCTGACAAGAGAGATCTTAACTACGATAAGTATTTCGTAGAAGGTGATCAGAAGTTATCTTCAGAAGACGAGTACAACTCTCATAATACTGAGAGATTAACTATTGAGTCAATTAAAGATAAGTTGTTAATGCTAGACTATGTTCGTGAAGAGTTGAAAGGCTGGAATAAATAATGAAGATACTCGTCACTGGTGCAAGAGGCTTCGTGGGTAAAAACCTAATCGCAGAACTAAAAAACCGAAATTATGGGGATATCTTTGAATATGGTAGAGAAACAGATCCTTCATTACTTGATGAATATTGTAAAGAAGCTGATTTTGTGTTTCATCTTGCCGGAGTAAATCGTCCTAAGGATCAGTCTGAATTTATGGATGGCAATTATGGTTTTACATCAACATTATTAGATACATTAAAAAAACACCAAAATACTTGTCCAGTAATGATTTCTTCGTCGACTCAATCGATACTGGATAACCCATATGGCATTAGTAAAAAAGCAGGCGAGGACTTGATTTTTGGATACAGTAAGATAACAGGTGCAAAAGTACTGGTTTATAGACTCCCTAATGTTTTTGGAAAGTGGTGTAAACCTAATTACAATAGCGCAGTAGCGACTTTCTGCCACAATGTAGCTCACGAATTACCGATTAATGTGCATGATTCTAGTGTAGTAATGAACTTAGTCTATATTGATGATGTTGTTGAAGAACTTATCAGAGCCTTAAAGGGAAAAGAAAATAAAATTGAAGAATTTTGCGAGGTTCCAGTTGTTTACAAAGTTACTCTAGGTGAGGTCGTTGACTTATTATATTCATTCAAAAAGAGTCGTGAAGAACGTTCAATTCCTGATATGTCTAATCTATTCACGAAGAAGTTATATAGTACGTATTTAAGCTATTTGCCAGAAGATAAGTTTAGTTATGAACTTAAGATGAATCTAGACCAGAGAGGGTCTTTCACAGAATTTATTAAAACTCCGGATAGAGGGCAGGTTTCTGTTAATATCTCTAAACCCGGTATAACAAAGGGAAATCATTGGCACCACACAAAGAATGAGAAGTTCCTTGTGGTAAGTGGAACAGGTGTTATCCGATTTAGAAAAATTGGTACAGAAGAAATTATTGAATATTTTGTTACTGGAGACAAAATGGAAGTTGTAGACATACCTACTGGCTACACACATAATATTGAAAATCTAGGTGATACCGATATGGTTACGATCATGTGGGCAAATGAGTATTTTGACCCTAAAAGGCCAGACACCTATTTCTTGGAGGTATAATTAGATGAAAAAATTAAAAGTCATGACAGTAGTAGGTACTAGACCAGAGATTATTAGACTATCAGCTGTTATAAATAAATTAGAAGAATCAAATGCTATAGAACACATTTTAGTCCATACAGGACAAAACTATGATTATGAATTAAATGAAGTGTTTTTTAACGATTTTAATTTAAAGAAGCCGGATTATTTTCTTAATGCTGCCACTGGAACCGCAGTAGAAACGATAGGTAACATTCTTGTGAAAATTGATCCTATTATGGAAGAAGTAAAACCAGAGGCTGTCTTGGTCCTTGGTGATACGAATAGTTGTTTATGTGCAATAGCTGCTAAGAGAAGACATATTCCAATCTTCCACATGGAAGCTGGAAACCGTTGTTTTGATCAAAGAGTTCCTGAAGAAACGAATAGAAAAATTGTAGATCATACTGCGGATATCAATTTAACCTATAGTGATATTGCTAGAGAATACCTTCTTAAAGAAGGGTTTCCATCTGATAGAATAATTAAAACAGGAAGTCCTATGTTTGAAGTTCTCAACTCAAGAAAAGAAGATATTGAGAAGTCTGATGTATTAGAAAGATTAGAACTTGAGAAAGGAAACTATTTTGTAGTTTCAGCACATAGAGAAGAGAATATTAATTCAGAAACTAATTTCCTAGACCTTGTTGATAGCTTAAATGCAGTTGCGGAAAAGTATAATATGCCAGTAATTGTAAGTACACACCCTAGAACTAGAAATATGATTAATACTAAAGGGATTGAGTTTAATCCATTAGTAAAAACAATGAAACCTTTAGGATTTAATGATTATGTCAAACTTCAAATTAAAGCTAAAGCCGTTCTTAGTGATAGTGGAACAATTAGTGAAGAATCTTCGATTCTTGGGTTTAGAGCACTTAATATTAGACAAGCCCATGAGAGACCAGAAGCGATGGAAGAATCTGCTGTAATGCTGGTAGGATTGAAGGTAGAGAGAATATTACAAGGGTTAGAGGTTTTAGAATCACAAAAAGTAGATACATTGAGGATTGTTGAAGATTATAAAATGCCAAATGTGTCAGATAAAGTATTAAGGATAATACTTTCTTATACTGATTATATAAATAGAGTTGTATGGGGTAAATAGAATGAAGATTGCTCTTATTTGTCCTTCGAATATGATGTATATGCCATATATAGACAATTATATTAAAATTCTTCAAGAAAGTAATTGTAATTACGATATAATATTATGGGATAGGTTCCATTTAGACTCTGCTGAAAATAAGTATCAATATAGAGACTCCAAGATAGGACATAAAAGAAACTATTTTGATTATTTAAAGTATAAACATTTTATAAAAGAAAAATTAACGGAAACAAAGTATGAAAGAATTATCGTGTTTGGCTTGCAAATATCATATTTTTTATACCGAGACCTTATTAACAACTATTCAGAAAAATATATAATTGATATTAGAGATTATAATAGGATTTCTAAATTTTGTAACTTAAAGAAGCTTATTGAACACTCTTCCTTTACTGTTATTTCCTCGCTAGGATATAAAAAATGGCTTCCAGAAAGTAATAAGTTAGTATTAAATCATAATACTAATTTGGAGAGCGTAAATCTGATTAATGAGTTCCAGTTAAATTTAACTAAGAATGAAATAAATATAGCGTATATTGGGGCTTTGAGAGATTACAATATTAATATTAATTTTATTAATGCTCTAAAAAATTCTAAGAACTTTAGATTAGAGTATCACGGACATGGAGAAATAAATAATGATTTAATTAATCATTTGGAAAAATATAATATAAAAAATGTCTTTCTTACAGGTAAGTATCTTCGAGAAGAGGAACCAAGCTTATATTTAAAAAGTAGCTTAGTTAACGCGTTAATACCAAATAATGACATAAACAGTAAAACATTGATGCCGAATAGATTTTATAATGCTGCAATATATGGAAAGCCTGTTATTTGTTACAGTGGAAGTTTTTTAGCTGAACAAGTCAAGAAATACTCTTTAGGACTAGTAATCCAATCTTTTGGTACTCTAGAAATAAAGATAAGAGAGTATTTAAATAATTTTAACCAGGCAGATTATGAAAGTGGAAGAAAACTTTTCCTAAATGAAGCAATTAACGACAATCGAAATTTTAAACATAAGCTAGAAGAATTTATTTGAAGAAGGTTATCTTATTTAGATTGTAGGTGCACCTATGTTATTTAAGAATTTAAAAATTCTTTATACTATTATCATTCTAACATTACCTATTACATTTCAATATTCCTCGGTTGTACCAGGGATAAGTTTAGGAGAGTTATTCTTAGTAGGTGTAGTATTTTTGTGCTTAATCTATATGATGCTAAGTAAACAAAAAATTAAGCCTATTAGTTTTCTAAAAAACCCATTTTTTTGGCTTGTTATATATATAATATTCATCTCTTTAATTTCCGGAATGATACAAGATACTTTTTCATTAACTACGGTTTCTACTCGAATAATTAGGTTTGTTTTTTATACCATTTGTGCAATAATTATTTCCAGCCAGTTTTTCGATTTCACCTATGGAATTAAGATATATAAACGTTTTGTGATTTTAGCTACATCTTTCTTAATGGTACAAATTATTTTATATCACTCTACTGGTTTTATCCTTCAGGGGACGATCCCTGGCGCTAACATGGTTAATGATTTTAGTTATGATAGAATACAAGAATCTCTTAGTCGTTTTTATAGACCTATGTCATTTTTTACAGAACCTGGCTATTATGCGCGGTATGTACTTCCGTTTCTAGCATTTTGTTTGTTTTCATCAAAACTTCATGCAAAATATAGAACTGATATGGGCAAAGCCATTTTTATTACTATTGGTCTTTTTTTGTCTGGGTCAGGTCAAGGCATATTATTAGGTATATTTTTATGGGCAGGATATTTTATTACAAAAGGCGTAGATATCAGTACATTTAGAATTAGAATAAGATATTTAATAGGAGGATTAGCACTTCCTATTATTAGCTTTTTTATTCTTCAATTTGATCACATTCAAAGAAGTCTTGATAGGTTATGGGGAGGACCAATGGCCTCTTCAAACCTTAGAGTATATCGTGGATTTGCAGTTTATGAGCAATTCCCATTATTAGAAAAGTTCATAGGTGTAGGTTACGGTAATTCTGGAAATTATATTGAAGCTCACGGGATATATACACAGTATGATTTTCCAGGAATGCCAGAATATATGAATAGTGTTGCTTATATTTTAACTGGGACCGGCATAATTGGCTTACTAATTTTACTTTGGACTTTTGTATTTATGTACAAAAAACAAAAGGTTTTTATAAGGCGGTTGCTATAGTATTTATCATTTTATGTGTCCAGGGGGGAATATTGATTTCTTCTAATATGATATTTTATGTATCTATTATTATGGCAGGGACTTATTCTATAAAGGTACAAAATGAAAACGGATATATAAATTCGAGGTTAAAACAGCAGACCCCAGCATGAAAAAATAATGAGAGGTTTGATACAAAATGGAAAATGTACTCGTCATATTAGGATCATATTTTCCTAAACCATCACCAAATGGAATTTGCGTTCATAAAGTAGCAAAGGAATTGCAAAAAGAAGGAGTAAAAATAACTGTCATTGCAAAACAGTCTTCCGGTTTAACCGAATACGAAAATATTGATGATATAGATATATATAGAGTAAGAGGTAGATGGTTTAATAGGGTTATGGACTGGTGTACTAAAAATAAAGAGAAGAAATATGAAAAAATTGTACGAAAATCTTTACTGTTTTTAAATAAGATAAAAAGTATTTTATGTTTACCTATTTGGCCTATACTTTCACCAATGTATTCATGTAGATTGTATAAAAAGGCAAAAGAATTACATCGGGGAAATAATTATGACCATGTTATTTCTGTATATAATCCCATAGATGCATTAGTAGCAGGTGTAATGCTCAAAAAAAAATTTAAATCAATTAATCTAAATTTATATTTTTTGGACACACTGTCTGGTGGTATTGTACCAAAATATTTAACAAGAGACTGGTTGAAGAAGCGTGGATGGTTTTGGGAAAGTCGATTTTTTGGTGTGGCAGATAATATTTATGTTATGGAATCTCATAGAGAACATTATTTAAGTAATACGTATAGAAATTTTCATCATAAGATTGATGTAGTAGATATACCATTGTTAAAGAAAATAGAACATAAAGAGAAAGAGGGGCAATTAAATTTAGATTTTTGTAAAGAAAAAATACACTTTGTATATACAGGTATGCTCTTAAAGCAACTTAAAAATCCTAGTTATATGTTAGCTTTATTTAAAAAATTATCGGATCGCTATAATTGCGTTTTTCACATATTTGGTGGTGGAGACTGCGAAGATATAATAAAAAAATATAAAAATAAAATGGCTGATGGAGCAATCATTATTCATGGTCAGGTGGATTTACAAAGTGCACATAATGCATTGTTAAAGTCTGATTTTTTAATCAATATTGGAAGTTTAGTCGATTGTCAAATTACAGGTAAAATTTTTGAATATGTTTCTACTGGAAAACCAATTATAAGTTTTTACAGTTCGGAAAGTGAGCCAAGTATTCCGTATTTGGAAAAATATCCATTATCACTCTTAATCAAAGAGGATTGGGAAAAAGTTGATGAAAATTGTTTGAAGGTTAGTGAATTCATTGAAAGCGTTAAAGGGAAAAAAGTGAAGTACGAACAAGTTGAGAAAATATATTATAATAACACACCTGTCCAAACAGCCAAAAAGATAGCAAAACTATATTAATTACTGCCACCGAAATGTACTACAAATGACATGGTTTATATCATAGAATTCCTTTGGCCGTATTCATAAATTAGACTTATAGAATAATTTATATTTATGAAGATTTTTAATGATGAAAAAAGCTATTGAAAAATAAAAATTTCAATAGCTTTTTTTAATAAAGGAGAAAATATGTTAAATAAATTATTTAATTATATTAATAAGAAAAGAAAGCTTGTAGAATCTTTTCGTAGTAGTGCTAAGTACTTATCATCTGGTAAGTACTGCTTTGATGATAATTTGACATTTATGTATTTAAAAGATGATGAGTTAAAAAAACACTATAAAAGTTTATTTGAAAAAAAACTTTTAACAATTCGTTATATAGCTTAATTATCAAAATATTAAGAATAACTATATTTAGCAAAGAGTATAAAGTTTATAATAAAAAAAAGTTAGTGAACTGTGAAGATTTTGCTGGGACAGTATACTTGCCGGCAAATAATAATGATGTTAATAAAGATATTAGAATATTTGACTTCTCTAATAAAAAAGTACTTACAATATATGCAGAAGCCGAAAACTTTAAAAAGAAGTTAAGTACCTATGATAATTTTAAAAAATTTTTTTTAATGCCAAAAATACTTTGGTTTGACAATGATAATATGTTAATTATAGAAGAGTTAATAGATTATATGCCTAAAATAGATTGGAAAAAAGAAGATTCTTCATATGTTGTAAATGTAATTATTAACAATTATTTAGATTATTTTAAAGCAGTTCAAAGTAAAGAAAAATTTATTATAAAAACGTCTGAAAGTATGATAGAAAATCTCTCCACAGATATAAATTTTTTAGATTTTTATAAAAGAAATAAATTTTATTTAAATGGCTTATCAGGCACCTCTTTACCGTATCTAAGCTTACATGGAGATATGTGGTTCTATAATATCTTATATACTAAAGAAAAGAATTGCTACTTTATTGATTGGGAACATAGTAATCAATATATGTTATTTTATGATTTCTTTTGGTTTATGCAATATGAAGCTACTTACAATCAAGACTTTACTTATATTGATAACTATTTTACTGGAGTTTATGATAATTTTCTTAAAGAAGGGTTAGAAATTTTTAATTTATCTTTTAATAAACAGGACAAACTGGATTATTTTATCGCTTTTGTATTAAATGTATTTAGTACCAGAATTATCAAGTCTGATGAAAATACTAAAAAATCCACTTATAATCAATTTTCAAATTTGTTAGAAATGATAAAAGAGAAATATAAAAATATATAAAAAATAAATTGGTAACTCATTGATAATTTATTGTTAATTAGTTTTTTGAAGAAAAGCAGATAAAAAAATGAGTATATTAGTATATTTAGTATAAAAATGCTAAATGGAGAGATTCAAAAAATATCATATTATAAATCTAAAATATTTTTAATTTAAATTGTGAATTTTTGAATACATTTATAGTTTACCTATATGCTGGCTAGACTGGAGTTATTATATGAAAAACCTAAAATCTTTTTTTAAAGTTGTAACGTCCAATATGATAGTAATGGTTTTAGGTATCGTTACTACTTTATTAGTTCCTGTAATACTTGGTCCTGAAGAATTTGGTTACTGGCAATTATATGTCTTATATTCTTCATATGTAGGACTTTTTATTTTGGGATACAATGATGGTATATATTTAATATACGGTGGGAAGAAATATGAAGACCTTAATTATACAAAATTTAGTTCGTATTTTTACCTTTTGTCTATATATTTACTATTAATATCTTTTTTATTTATTATTATGGTACCTTTTATTGCTCAAGGTGAACGGCAATTCGTACTCTACGGTGTTTCTATTGTTTTAGTATTACAGTGTTTAAATAGCTATTTTATATTAATAAATCAAGCAACAGCAAGGTTTAATATTTACTCAATAATAAATGTGGTAGAAAAAATTGTTTTCACGATCTTAATAATATTAAGTATGGCTCTAACTAGAATAGATTTCGAGCTTGTTATTAAATTTTCATTAATCTCTAAAAGTATTGTTTTAATTGTTAATTTAATTTTTGGTTATAGGTTAATTTCCGCTTTACCAATAATTAACAAACAAATATTTAAAGAAATATTAATAAACATGAAAGCTGGAATATTTTTAACATTTTCCGGTGTTATTTCTATGTTAATGACAGGTATGGGTAGAATAGTTGTTGAAAGGACATTAGGGGTTCTGCAGTTTGGATATTATTCCTTTGCTTTTTCGGTACTAACAATAGCAATACAGGTTATTGTAGCAGCTTCTGTAGTACTATTTCCAATGCTACGTAAAAGTTCTGTTGAAAAGTTGTTTGAACTCGGTTTCATATTTGATAGGACTTTAGTATATATTGGTATTTTTGCAAACTTATTGTATTATCCCGTTTATATTTTAATAGAAATGTTCTTACCACAATATACTCCTTCTTTGTCTGCTATCTTATTCATAATACCAATAATTATTTATCAAAGTAGAATTTCTATTGTTTATAATACTATTTTTAAAGTTCTTAGATATGAAAGGAAAATACTATATAACGGTTTATTAAGCCTTTTATTTTCTGCTATTGTTACAATACTATTGATATTAAGTGATTTAACTATTAGTAAAATGGCATTAGGAACGTTATTGACATATGCATTTTGGTACTATATTTCTAACTTTTCATTAAGTTCACGTGCAAGTGCAAAAAGTAAGTTTAATATTAGTTATATTGATGTTTTATCTGTTTGTTTATTTATCCTTTTAAATTTATATAGTGATTTAACGTTTAGCTTTACAATGTATACTTTATATTTAATGTTTTTGATAGGTTATAAAAGAAGTGAATTAAAAAAAATAATCAGATTTTATTTTA
The DNA here is from genome assembly GCF_000292245.2 of Alkalihalobacillus alcalophilus ATCC 27647 = CGMCC 1.3604. Taxonomy (GTDB): domain Bacteria; phylum Bacillota; class Bacilli; order Bacillales; family Bacillaceae_D; genus Alkalihalobacillus; species Alkalihalobacillus alcalophilus. The sequence goes on from NZ_ALPT02000069.1 coordinate 19,543, forward strand.
ATAAAACAAAAACTTCGTCACTGTGACTCTGATGTTTTGGATTACAAGGGGAACATTGTGGAAAAATAATTACGTGGGGACGTGTCCTACGGCAAAAAAATGAAACTTCACTAGTTACATCTTTTTTTACCTATTAATAGGTAAGCGTAAAATACAATAATACCCACACTTTTATCGGTAAACCACCGGTTGATGCTGTCCCTCACAAGGTGTTTAACATCGGCAACAACAGTCCGGAAAAGCTGATGACGTTTATTCATACCTTGGAGAAGACACTAAGTAAGGCTTTAGGAAGAGAAGTGCAGTTTGAAAAGGTGTTTGAACCAATTAAGCCAGGAGATGTTCCAGCTACGTATGCTTCAACTGATTTATTACAAGAAGCTGTTGGCTTTAAGCCGAAAACTTCGATTGAAGAAGGGTTGCAACAGTTTGCTGATTGGTATGTTGATTATTATAAGAAGAAGTAAGATTGAAATTACTAAAACCCGCTGAGCAATGGCTTGGCGGGCTTATTCGTTTCGATTTTTCGCTTTAAAGAGTTAATATGTGTAAGTGACTTAATGAATAATACATTTAACAGATATTCATTGTAACACTGTTATTTTCAAATTAATTAAAATGGTGAATATTTCGGTTGAAGAGTGCCACCAAATCGGACAAATAGAACCATCTTCACGGTGGAAGAGAACCATTGTCACGGTGGGAGGACCACTATATATACATGACAGAGGGAAAGGTTTTACCTCCACTCTGTCAATAGGTGTTATATGGTTACTTTACTCATACCGAAAGAATAATTCAATGTATTCCCTATGCTTAATATAGGCATGGTAATCATCAAAATTTTCATAGATATCACTGTGGAGTTCTGGGTATGGTAGTGGTTTGTATTTTGGTGAAGTAAAGTTCACTTCTTTGCGAAGTTCGATGATCATCTTTTCCAACTTCTGTGAGTAAAGTAAGAGATCAACTATAAGTTTCGCACTCTCTTGTTCCTGACTTTCAGGGTGTCTATCTTGTTCAAAACCAGATTCCTTCATGACTCATACCTCCTTATAGGTCCATCGTTTATTTTTTATTTAAGCCGTATCGTTCTCTCATGGAAACTTCGCCATCAATAAACACCGTATAAGAGTCATGAACAATGCGGTCTAAAATAGCATCTGAAATCGTACTTTCCCCAATTCGCTCATACCATTCACCAGGCGAAAATTGAGAACAAAAAATAGTAGAGGCTGCTTGGTGTCTACTTTCTATAATTTCTAATAGGTCTCGTTCCTGTGTGTCTACCAATGGCGATAATAGCCATTCATCCAAAATAAGAAGGTCAACTTTCTTGTATTGTTTAATCGTTTTTTGAAAGGTTCCTTGCCCTCTGGCAATGGCTAACTCTTCGAGTAAATCTGGTAGTCTCACATACTTTACTTTATAAAATCTTCTACAAGCAGCCATTCCAAAAGCGTTAGATGTAAACGATAAACTAGAATCAACAGTTTTCAACAAATAAGAGCAAACAGAATTCAACAAATAAGACTCAACAGTTCACCTTAATTAAATAGCTTTCTATATACTTAAATTAGTCTATAGAAAGTGAGGAACAGGGAGTGGAAAAGTTGAGTATTTATAATGAAGTTCATCGACTTCGTCGTAATGGATTTTCCAACAGTGCGATTGCCAGAAAATTAAAAATATCAAGGAATAGGGTGATAGAGTATGGAAAAATGTCTCCAGATGAATTCTACTTGTTCTCTATCTCGTTACAGAACAGAAGTAAAAAACTTGATCCCTTTCGGGAAGAAATCCTAAAGTGGCTAAAGGAACATCCTGATCTCACAGGAGCTCAGGTATTCGATTGGTTAGCAGAAAGGCTAGATGTCAGCTTCGTTGCAGAGGGAACAGTAAGAAGCTATGTAAACGATTTACGGGAAGCCTATCATATTCCTAAAATACTTTCTGAAAGAGAGTTCAGTGCGGTTCCGGAGCTTCCTATGGGACAGCAGATTCAAGTAGATTTTGGACAAAAGAGAATGCCCACATCGGACGGGACGTACAAGAGACTTTACTTCATAGGGTTCATCTTAGCCAGCTCAAGATACAAATATGTGGAGTGGTTGGACCGGCCATTTCAAACAACGGATCTTATTCGAATGCACGAAAATGCTTTTCGTTATTTTGGTGGAATGACCATTGAAATGGTCTATGACCAAGATCGCCTATTGGCAGTAAGTGAAAATGCGGGAGATCTTATTATGACAGCCGAGTTTACGAGATATCAACAAACAAGAAAGTTCAAAGTTTACCTTTGCAGGAAGTCAGATCCTGAATCAAAAGGTTATGT
>NZ_ALPT02000070.1 GCF_000292245.2 Alkalihalobacillus alcalophilus ATCC 27647 = CGMCC 1.3604
GTAATACTGTAGGTACCATCCAATGATAAATTAATTTCTTTATATTTTTCTTTTAAATATTTAGCAACTGAAGGTAGTTCCGGATAAACAGTAGCTTTATTAATATTGTGTGTAGCATCTAATTCTTTCTTAATTGTTTCTTTATACTCATAAGGAATTGAGATTATAAGGGATGGTTTAATAGAATTGAGCGTTAATAAATCCTTTTGAATCTCTCCTTCTGATACTAAATTACCACAAATCACGAACGTTCCTTGTTGATTAAATAAACGGGTATTGGCTTCTTGTAATTTTGCAGTATAAGGCACAAAATAAGAACCGTTAACAATTTGTAAGATTTCATGGTGTTCAATTTGTTCATGAAAAGTTTGCTCATATAGGTGTTGGATATGACCAATCTGTAAGTCTTCTATAGTTGCAAGTAGACTTAGAAGTTGAATCTCTTTACTATTCAATTCCTTTGGTTGTTGAATAAAGATGTAAACAAGGCCAGGGCTTTCATCTTCAACATCCTCAACAGCAAAAAACAATGCATATAAGGGGTTTATCGTAACATCAATTAATCTTGTAGGAATTTCATAATGTTGCATTTTAGCTAAGTGCTCAAGTGGTGTTGAATACTTTTTAAACTCATCACTTTTAAGGTGAATAGCTTCTTGATATATGTTATGTTCATTAGACATATATCCAATATCTCTGGAAATACTAGAGCTTATATCTGGAAATCTTTTTAATTGGCCCCTATAAAAAATAGGTGAGTGTCCCTCATAACGTTTTAGCTTTTTTTGAAATTCATCTATACTGATAGCTTGATCCAACTTGCTCACTCCTTTTCCGCATAAATCACTTTAAAAGTAATTCTTCTTTATTTTAGCAAATTCTCTAAGTTCATTCTGATCTTTAACAGGAAGATCTCTATAAATATTTAATAATTCTGTTTCATTTACTGTTAAAGTACCAAGAAATCGGTTATTCATCTCATGATTAAATAATTTCTGTAAGTAAGTCATTGGTATGTTAAATTCTTTACTTAATTTTTCTTGCTCAGTATAAAGTGACTGCAATAACCGGCTTATTATTATTTGTACTGGAATTTCAGAATCATTTGGTAAGCATTTTTTTTTATTACCTGTTCCCTTAATTAACCAGTCAATTGTTACATTATATAGTTCACTAATACCAACTAAAGTTTCAATTGAGGGTTTATTTCTTCCAATTTCTAAATCACTTAAAGACCCCTGGGACATACGAATCGTTTGCGCAAATTCCTTTTGCTTTAGTTTTGCTGCGTGTCTTGTTTTTTTTATTCTTTCCCCAATGTGCTCCATAATTACTTCTCCTCATAAAATTGATGTAATTGTTTCCATTTTATTGAAAGCAGTGTGCAAAGTAACTAAACCATTGTAGAATATCCTCATTACCGATATTATAGATCGGCTTCTAATGTATATAATAAGTGACATTTTTAAAATTAACATTATTGATTCAATATTCCTCACACTATCAATTTATTTACAGTTTTCATAGTTTTATACTTAAACTAGTATTTTTTTCTAGCAAATTGGAAAACATATTAGTAGGTCTATATTATACCTACGATTAATTAAAAGAGGTGATAATTTGTTTAAGCCCATTCCTATAAAAAGAAGTGATCAATTTTATAGTAATTATTGGGTAGGATACAGTCTCAAATTAATGAGGGAAGTTGATTTTTTTGGTGATCTACAGTATGAGTATTGGCTACAAGTAGAAACAGATCCAGATATTTCAGAATTTTGCGAAAGGCCCATAATTATAGATGGGGTTCTAGAAGGTAAAAGGAAAAAAACACAATTTGATATGTACCTAAAAAAGAGAGACGGGAAAAAGACTTTAGTTAAGATTCTATATTCTAGTAAACAAGATTCCCCATTAAGAGCACTTGAAAAACTCTATTGTGAAAAAAATGGATTTGAATATATATGTATTTCTGAATTAGATATTAGACAAAACCCTATTGCTCTTTCTAATAGAAAGCAGATCATTACGACTTTGTGTAATAGAAAGCAACCAATAGATATAGATTTAAGGAAACTTCTTCATGAAGTGACAAGTAAGAGAACATCAATAAAACAAATAATTGAAAACATGAATGCAAGTATCTCTTTACCTCGTACAAAAGAAGCTTTATTTTGGCTTATTTATAAAGGCGACATATCTTCGAATATGTACGAAAAAAAAATATCACTTGAAACAGAGGTGTGGTTGAATGACCAAACGAAGGATAATTGAAAACGAAAATGTTGATAAAGAACTACTGGATCTTACTAAATGGCCAGACGTTCGGATTGAAAGTTTATCAGATGAAGATCAATCCACTTTTTTAAAAAGAAAAAAAGCAATCCTCATGTATTTTGAAAGCAAGACACATACACAAATTCATAAGGAAACTGGAATTAATAGATCACAAATAAGTATTTTTTTAAAAAAGTGTTTGAAGTTTGATCAACAAGGGGTTCTGTGGGGATTTAGAGCGTTAATTCCCCACAAGCGTATTGATTCCTACAACCGACAATCATTACCTAAATCAAAACAAGATAATAACAATGGTGCATTTCAACTGTTATTGGAAACATATCCTGACCTACGAGAATTAATAGATCGACATGTTTTTAAACAAAAAAATAAGGCAGCATCTGAGCTTAATACCAGAACAAAACATATCCATAAGAAATTTATAATAAAGTGTCGTGAATTAGGTATCGCGCCACCTCATTATCCTTTTAATACTTCTGAACAAGGAAGAAGAAGCCTTTACAGATATGTTAAGGAATTGAATTTTAGATCAGTTCCAATTTATGAATCAACAAATCAAATATCTTTAATAAATAGACCGTTTGAACGTGTTCAATTTGATGGCCACAAACTAGATTTAAGCCTTGCTATTGTAATAAATACACCTGAAGAAGTAGAAGTAGTCAAAGAAATTAATAGAATCTGGCTCTTAACTGTTATGGATGTGGCTACAAGAAATATTCTTGGTTATCATATTAGTTTTAATAAAGAATACAATTCTTCAGATGTTTTAAGGTGTATTAGAAATGCGATTGTTCCGTGGCAACCTAAAACTTTTACGATTTCTGGACTTGAATATCCTAAAGATGGAGGATTTCCATCAGCGGTTATTCCAGAAACTCAATGGGCAGTATGGGGAGAAATATTTTATGATAATGCTCGATCTAATCTTTCAACAATAGTGCAAGACAGATTGAAAAACGTTGTGGGATGTGCAATAAATGCTGGACCAGTTGAATCACCTTTGAGAAGAAGCATTCAAGAACGGTTCTATGGAATTTTGGAAGAAAATGGTTTTCATCTATTACCCAATACAACAGGTAGCAACCCTAACGATTCTCGTCGGAAAGATGCGGCCAAACAAGCGATTAAGTATCGAATTTCACCTGAGCACATAGAGGAACTTACTGAGGTCTTAATAGCTCAATATAATGGAACGCCACATGAAGGGATTAGTTTCCTTTCTCCTCTAGAAATTATGAAAGAAAAGGTTGAACAAAACCCTATGATTATTGATCAAATATCTATAGAAAAAAGAAGCGAGGCAGCCTTTATGACTCTTCATGCGCAGCGAACAATCAATGGCAATGTCAAAGATAAACGTCGGCCATATATACAATATGAAAATGTCCGATACACCAACCCAATTTTATCAAATTCTTATGGTTTAATTGGGATGAAGTTAGATTTAGTAGTTAATACAGATGATCTTCGTGTAATAAAAGCATTTTATCCTGATGGTTCAGAATTAGGACTTTTAAAAGCGTCAGGGAAATGGGGAATAACTCCACATACTTTGCTTGTAAGGCAAGAGATTTTTAAAATGCGCCATAGAAAACTAATGCATTTTACAAACCAGGATGATGCTGTCCAAATATATCATAACTTTTTATTAGAAAATGCAAAATTAAATAAAAAAACTAGAAATAAATTAGCTGCTCTAGAAAAAAGTATTCGTGAGACAACTTTCTATTCAAATTCTAATGAATTAAAAGAAAATGATGTTATTGAGACAAATGATGAGTTCAATCAGAAGAAACAACTCAGAGAAAAGAAAAAAAAGTCAAAAGGATCAGAGATAAAAAAAATCAGAAAAACTATATTTTATTAATTTTAGAAAGTAGGTGATAAGATGCATCCTATAGTTAAAAGTGAAGCATTACCAGAAACAAGACCATTATTTCCAAAAGGGACTCACCCAATAGAAACAGGCCGTTATCTAATTGGAACAAATGAAATTGATCATTTATATAAAAAAGTTGTTCAATGTCTTACTAATCGGTCAACGGGTGTTATCATCCATGGAAGACCACGATTAGGCAAAACCCGTGCATTAGAATATTTAATGCGTATCCTCCCTGAAGAATTTGATAATATACCAATTTACTTTCTTTTGTCTAGAGAATATAAAAATGCTAACGAAAATATCTTCTTTCAAGATATTTTACTAGACATCGGCCACGCGGTTCCCTTTTCAGGCAAGGCAGATAAAAAGCGCCAACGTCTACTCTGGTTTTTAATTGAACGAGCAAATCAATCAGGTAAGAGGAGAATCGTCTTCTTTATAGATGATGCTCAAAGATTAGTTGACATGCAATATGGCTGGCTAATGGATATTTATAATGATTTAGATAGAGTAGGAATCAGCTTGACCGTCTTTTTAGTAGGGCAAGATGAATTAGTAAATCGCAGATCTTCATTTGGAGCCGAAGGGAAACAACAAATCATTGGACGTTTTATGGTACATCAACATCAATTTAGCGGAGTGAAAACCAAAGGTGATCTAGAAGAAATACTAGAAGGTTACGACAAATATTCATATCCACAAGATACAACATGGACTATGACTAGATATTATTTTCCTACTGCTTATTTAAATGGATTTCGTTTGAAAAATTTTACCGACTCAATCTTTGAAGCTTTTATGCAATTAAGAAAAGCTGCAGGAATAAGATCCAAAATAGAAATTCCAATGCAATATATTACTTTAACAATAGAATACCTGTTAAGAGAATTTGGTGTTGAAGGAGAAAATTTAGAAGGATTAAGTGATGAGCATTTTGAAGAAGCAGTTGAAAACTCAGGTTATATAGAAGCGGAAACCAACGTTATTTTTGGTTAAAAGTTAAATTGTTTTTCGTTACAATATTGAAAGGAATAACTCCATTTGAATTTACAACATGAAGTTCCTAAAAATAAAAGAAATGCTACGTTAAACTGGAACAATGATTGGTTTAACTCTTATGAATCACCATGGGGGATATTTGAAAAACTAAAATTCACCAACTTTATTGATGCAAATGATATATTGCGATTATTTGGAGTAGAGAAAGTTAGAAATTTAAAGAGTTTCGGAAAAACACACCGACAATTAATACATTTAAATGGTTTAGATGAAGATATAGTTGAACGATTCTTAGGATTTTCATTGCACCAACATAATAATCATTTATTGCAAAAGTTATTTCAATGCTTCTATAACTTTAATAAAAGTTCTAGTTACTATTTTAGAGATGACTTATTTTTTTGTATTGATTGTTTAAAGACTGGCTACCACAGTTTATTTTTCCAATCCAAATTAATTCATTTTTGTCCGTTTCATAAGCTGCCATTAATTCAAGGTTGTCCTTATTGTCGTAATCCAATACCGTATTTGCTCTCTGATCAATATACTGATGGACCATTCCTTTGTAAGTGTGGGAACGGTTGGTTAACATCTGAAACTACACCAAATCCAACTTTTTCATGGAAAAAACCAATAGCTGATATTCAATCTCAAGCATTGAATGCTTGGTTGAATCTTGATCAGAGTCAAATCAACAGACTAAATAAATGTAGGTTCTTTTCTGGAATTGACTTGGAAGATGATTCAGAGGTATTAGAAAAATTGATTTCAGTGGTCGATAGTGATTTTAAAATCTCTAAGGAATATACTCATCATAAAATAGAAACCTCGAACTATATTAATTCGCTAAAAATTGACATAAACGAAAACGAACTACAGAATGAAAATTATTTATTAAAGAACAGCCAAATTAATGATGTCGTGGATTCCTGGACACTTTTAAACAATAACGCTAAATACCAACAACACTACGACTATATTTATAATAACTCACAAAAAACAGTTAAAGCGTTCGCTCGTCACATTAGGAATACAATCTATCCAGAGCATAGAACATGTGTTAAGCGATTAGTTCGTTTATTAAAAGAAGAGAACAAGTCATTCCCACCAATTTGTCCTCACGCTTATGCATATGTATTCTGGAGAAAATCAATTGATGAAATTGATCATTTTTATGAAGTTGATAGGTATGGTCATGCAAATAGAAAATATCCTTATGATCTGGATGTTGCTTCTGGTTTAGATCGAGACTTCATTAAATCATTTGTTGATGAATGGATCGATTATTATGACTATGTTCGAGATAAAGAGCTTGTGGGTTTGAATTGGATTATCAATAAAATTATTAGTGCTTTATTGTCAAACCATTATATGAATTGGTTACGTATCTCAACAAAATATAGTGAAGCAAGAGAAGAGGCTAATTTTAGACAGTACATCTATAAAGATCTGGCTTTTTTCACAGTCATATTCCCATCAAAAGACACAGAAGAACCGATTGAATTTCATTGGTGGGAAAAAACAAATAAATATTCAACACTTTTATGTCCATTTCCATCACAGAGTAAAAAAAGAATTTCAGAAAAGGAGTTAAGACAATCCAAACTTAGTATCCCTAGAAACTTTTACAATAAAGAAGTTGACATGAAATGATCTGCATAAAATCGTCAGAATTTATTGTTCTGGCGAATTTTTTATTTTATCTGTATCACAGGAAATTTCCTTATAGAGGTTTTAGTGAAAAATTGATTACAGCCATTGAAATGTACCACCTCTGACATAGCATTCACCACCAAATGACAAAAAAGTGTACCAAAAATGACAGACTGTTTACCACTGCAATCCTTCTGGTGATAAAAGATATAAAAAAATGATTAATTCTCAATAAGGTCAGACTTCTGCAAACAGTCCAGATTAACTCTAGTATTTCGTAGTAGACTTTATACTGTGCAATAAATTGTTCTCTTTTAAAACACTAATAGTGTAAATTATCTAAGAGGGTCAGAATTCAAAGAATAAATCGCTTTCTTGAAAGGTAGTGAGTTTAAATGGGAAGAAAAAAACAAAATATTGAAAAGCAAAAAGTCTTATTTCATCTATACTTAAACCCATATATAAGAGAATCGAATACACGTATATATGATGTGTTGTTACAAACGTATAATCGTACGTATGAAGCAATTTATAAGGATATCAAAGAAAACCCTAAAAAAATCTATGATGTGCACTTGAAAGAAGCAAATGCAACTATTCACAATCAATACTGTTCTGAATATGCTGACCCAAGCGATTACTATGAACAGTTACAGGAATATGTTGTTGAACGTGTGCAAGAACAATCCTTAATGCACTATCAATTTAAATTGATGTCATTGAGTAATTTGTACCAAGTCTTCGAACAGCAGTTGAGAAAGTGGTTATTTGAAGAAATGACACACAGCCAAAATGAATATACAAATCAAATTAAATTCGTTTTAAAGTATGAAGAAGATACTTACAGTGGATTTTATAACAATTTTCGAATATTGACCAACCTGTTAAAAGAAATGAACCTAACTTTTCCAATGCAAGCTTCTGAAACTGGAGAAATGTCTGAATGGGAAATATTCTTTAATGATGTTGAAGATAAGGGCAAAGATATACCTATTGTTCAAACGGAAATATGGAATTTGATTCGTGAATGTAACTTAATTTCCAATACATATAAGCACGGTAGTGGAAATTCAGCTAAAGCATTATACAAAATTCGACCTGAATATTTTGAAAAAGTAAGTGATACTAAACTGATGAATTTGTACCGCACAACCAACATGGAAGAAGTATTATCTGTTGATAAAATATGTTTTGAAACCTATTCAACTGTAATGAAAACCTTTTGGGAGAAATTAAAGGAACATCAAAGCGGTTTTGTATTGATGGAAATAGATATGTCACCTGAAGAAGAATAGAATACCTATTTGTATCTAGTTATTAATGTTGGTCAGTACCCGAAGTGTCGAAATCACTAGCGAAAAATATGAAGGTTTAAAAGTGCCTGGTTCGACCAGCACAATACAATAGATCTGTTTATTGCGTACAACGATACTATTAAAGAAAAAATTGATATTCCACAATTGGCGCGATTGCGGAAGACCAAAGCCTAATTCCTCGTTAAAGATATGGAGGAATTAGGCTTTTTCACTTGAAATCGTTGACGTTCTTCTATTGGTAAACATGTTGACATAAGCGGTAAATTTCGTGGCAAGTGCTGGTAAAAAACATGGCAGAGATGGTACATTCTTGTGGCTGTAATCAAAAATCAACTATTTATGTATATTTTCTTATATTAATAGAATTTCTTGTCAATACTAGTAGAAGAATAACCATGACCTTATTTAATTATAAGTTTGGAGGGCACAATATTGAGACGTTTTATAGGGGAAATCACTTGGAATAGTAAGTGGGTATGTCCATTTGATTCACCATGGACAATAATTGAAAAAATTAAATATGCTAATGCACTTTCAACTAGTGACTTATTAGGTTTAATAGGTACAGAATACGTAAGACCAGTAAAGTCAAATATCAATGCCAGGTTTAGTGATCTTTTCACCTTAGAAGGCATAGATGATATGAATTTCAAACAAATATTTAGCTTTTCTTTATCTGAGCATAACCAATCAATGATTAATCTTCTGACTGATCCAATTTATGATGGAAAAAATAATCTATTAAAATATTTTTATCCTCAACTTTATTTTTGTCCTCAATGTATTACGCAAGGGTTTCATAGCTTATTGCACCAGTTTAAATTAATTAATATATGTCCCTTTCACCAAATCCCCTTAGTTAAGTCATCTACAATTTGCTGTGGCAATTCGGAAAATAATCTACAATATCGAATTAACTTTAGGAACAAGCTTAATTCCTTTCAGTGTAACTGCGGGAATACCTTTAGTAATTTCATCAATCCGTATCGCCCGAAGTGGTATCAACCAACTTTACATAAAATAAAATATACTGAATTAAAAGAGTGGATGTTACTTCCACCTGTTGAGAAAAAAATTATAACCTCATCCTTGTTTTTTGTAGATAAAAAAGAAACCAATGATAATAGCTATACAATGATTAAAAATTTATTGAAAACTTCCAAGAACATTAAGAACAATTTTATCCATACAAAGGATCTAAGGGAGAACCATACTACAGTTAAGAAATTAAATGCACTTAATTTCCCTATCAAAACTAATCAATCTTCATTAAAATATTATGGATTCGGAATCAAATATAACGAAATCATTTTTCAAGAGACCAAGACAATAATAAACTGTACGGCTAGAAAATTAAGAAAAGAGATTTATTCAAAGCATAAACATTGCCTAATCCGTATGAAAAAAAATTTACATTCGAGAAATTGTTGCCCTATTGCTAAAGCATATCTCCAATGGCGATACGCAATCCAAGGTTTTGATCAGATCTATGATGTAGATAATTCACAATCATATTCAGATCGCTTATACAAAAGGCGACTTGACTATGCTAATCATGTAGATAGAGAATTTCTGTATTTATTAACTGATGACCTTAATAGTATGTTTGAAATTACCGACCTAGATAATGTTCAAGAATTTATTAAACTCCTAAAACGTTTAGTTTATTATTTAGCTATTAACTACTTTAATTATATACTGGAACAACTTAGTTTAGGGAAAGCTGATATACCGGATCTGGTTACTCATGGTGATTATATAGAACCCTTTATCATAGAGGTTCCTATTGTCAAAGGAGGGCCTTTTGTATTCCATTCATGGGGGGAACGTGCAACTATAAATATAGATTATCAAAAAATCTGCCCATCAAAAACAACTACTAGAGTTAGTAATACAACTGAAGAAATAAATAAACACCCTTTAAAAGATGCTATAGATAGAATATAAATAGTTTTGCAAGTGGAAACTGAGGCTGACTTTATGCATTTTGGAACCAATCATACTTCTTACTTGAACTGGAATATTTTCTACGATTCAATAGTGTACTTGTCTAGCCGGCGGAAAAGAGGAGTTATAACAGGTAGCAAAAGATCAAATTTTCAAGGTTTATTCTAGTAGAAAGAGAATAAGTGTGCAAAAAAAGAGTCAGATCGCATAGTAACTACGATTCGACTCTTTTTTTTGCAGACTTATTTTAAAATAGACAATCATAAACAGAATATTTAGGTTGTAAATTAGAAATAGAGTGAATATAATGGTATTAAAGTTGCACTAGGGAAAAATAAATTTACAAGTACAAGTTTATTTCGTTAATGCAAATACATAAATTAATTTATTAGAGGTGTTCTTGTAGAACCTTTTATTTTTGGCAAAAAGTTGCCTTAGTGAAAGTTTGTAAGTTATATGCAAATCATCAAACAACTAAAAGGAGTGAAAAACGTTGGACGACATATTATTAATTCAGAATTTACATGTTTCCTATCACGGAAAAGAAGTGTTAAGAAATATATCATTCTCCACAAAAAAAGGGGGAAATTGTTGGAATCATCGGTCCAAATGGGGCGGGAAAGTCAACTTTATTAAAATCACTGTTGCATTTGATCCCAAAAGATAAGGGTGAAATAAACATCGCAGGTAAATCGATTCAGGAAATGCGGGAGAAAATTGCCTATGTCCCTCAACGTAGCACTATTGACTGGGACTTCCCTATTACAGTGATTGATACAGTCTTGATCGGAACATATCCGAAACTTGGCTTGTTTAAACGACCAAAGAAAAGAGAAAGAGAATGGGCCTATGAATGTTTAAAAAAAGTTGGGATGAAAGAGTATAGTCAGCGTCAAATTGGAGAGTTATCGGGTGGGCAACAGCAACGAGTATTCGTTGCTAGGGCGTTAGCTCAAAATCCAGAATTGTTTTTTCTTGATGAACCATTTGTCGGGATCGATGTGACAAGTGAGGAAACCATTATTAACATTTTGCGTGAACAGCGAGATGAAGGAAAAACCGTTTTCATTGTCCATCATGATTTAAGTAAAGCAGGTGCGTATTTTGATGAGTTGTTGTTACTAAATAAAGAACTAATCAAATATGGATCGGTACACGAGGTATGTCGACCAGAGATAATTTCGAAAGCTTACCATGGACAATTATCCTTTTTAGAGGAAATGGGGATGACAATATCATGAGTATAATTGCTTTCTATGAGTCTATTTTACAATATGAGTTTTTACAAAGAGCATTACTTACATCAGTTCTAGTAGGGATTGTTTGTGGAGTTATAGGTTGTTTTATCATTTTAAGAGGGATGTCCTTAATGGGGGATGCCATTTCACATGCTGTTCTTCCAGGGGTTGCGATCTCTTATATGCTAGGAATCAATATTTTTTATGGTGCTGTAGTGACTGGTTTACTTACAGCGATTGCCATTGGCTATATTAGTCAAAATAGTCGGATTAAAGATGATACATCGATTGGCATCATGTTTACTGCTGCTTTTGCAGTGGGAATTATCGTTATTACTTTCTTGCAAAGTAGCACCGATTTATACCATATCTTATTTGGGAATGTTCTGGCTGTCCCTACCTCTGAAATGTGGATGACCTTAATTGTTACAGTCATAGTATTACTATCTGTCTATCTATTTTTTAAAGAGTTACTTGTTACGACCTTTGATCCTACTATGTCAGCAGCTTATGGCTTACCTAATAAAATCATACATTATCTGTTAATGGCCCTTTTAACAATGGCTACAGTTGCTTCATTGCAAACAGTCGGGATTGTATTAGTTGTAGCGATGTTAATAACACCTGCAGCAACTGCCTACCTCTTGACGAATCACTTGGGGATTATGGTTTTTCTAGCAGCTGGTTTTGGCGTTGTTGCTTCAATAATTGGTCTTTATTTTAGCTTTTCGTATAATTTAGCTTCTGGACCAACGATTGTCGTTGTAGCAAGTACATTTTTTGCCATGGCATTTTTCTTATTACCTAAACAAGGGTTGTTATGGCGTTCTTTACGTGCTCGAAAAAATAGAGCGCTGGTAACACAATCAAATGGCTAAAATAATATTCGTAAAAGGGAGAGGAAATATGAGAAATTTATTATTTATTACTACAATTCTTACACTGTTTTTACTTGGGGCATGTGGTAGTAAACCGACTGGTCAAGAAGAAAGTACGAATCAAAAATTGGAGGTTGTCACGACTTATTCTATTATTTATGATATTACAAAAAATGTCGGAGGAGATATAGTAGAAATTTATAATTTAACCCCCATCGGTGCAGATCCACACGAATATGACCCACTTCCAGAGGATGTTAAGAAAACAACTGATGCAGATGTTGTCTTTTATAATGGGTTAAACTTAGAAGAAGGAAACGGATGGTTTAGGAAGTTAATTGAAGTTGCCGGAAAAGGAGATGAGGATGCACCCGTTTATCTAGTGAGTGAAGGAGTAGTACTGATTCTTTTAGAATCCCAAGGCTTAGAAGAGGAAGCTGATCCACATGCTTGGCTCGATTTGCGTAACGGAATTACGTATACTGAAAATATACGCGATGCATTAATTAAAGAAGACCCCGAGAATGAGAGTATTTATGTAGAAAATGCTACTCAATATATACAAGAGCTATCCGAACTGCATGAGAAAGCGATTGAAAGCATTGCGACTATCGATGAGAATAAGCGATTTTTAATTACAAGTGAAGGGGCATTTAAATATTTTGGTGCCGCCTATGACATAGAAACAGGGTATATTTGGGAAATTAATTCTGAAAATCAAGGCTCTCCTCAACAAATGCGTGATGTAATAGATCTAGTGCGAGATAAAGGGATAACATCTCTTTTTATTGAAACAAGTGTAGATCGCCGTACCATGGATACTGTATCACAAGAAACGGGTGTACCTATTGTAGGCACTGTTTATACAGATTCTCTTGGAAAAGCAGGAACAGATGGGGATACTTATTTAAAAATGATGGAGTCAAACATTAATGTAATTATTGAAGGTTTAAGTAAGTGATTTATGTTTTAAAGAAAACACATTATCCGTACAAAGGGTAATGTGTTTTCTTATGAATCGTCAATTGGTTAAAAACTATTTAAGCAAAAATTAGTTCACAAAATGTACCAATAAAATTTTTGCAACTTCTTCACACTTTCTTTAAATTTCAATCCTATTCTATTAATAGTCATTGAAATGAGGTGAGATTAATGTTAATAAGTAGTAATTTTAAAGAAAAAGTTAAAGAATTAACTGATAGTAATTTGATGTGTAGTCTTAAGGATAAGCAGCACATTACCATTCCCAGTTCAATTAGGAGGAAATTAAATATCTTACCTGGAGAAGAGGTTGCAGTAGGATTAGCAGATGGCTTAAAAGATCTAATTATTAAAAAAAACTCCGATCATTCTCTTGATAATAAAATGATAGTGAGTGAAAGAGGCTCTATTCGTATTCCTACAGAATTAACAAGAGCTTTGGGTCTGTGTAAAGGTGATGTATTTCACATATATCTTTTAATAAAGGATAATTGTATCCTTCTAAAAAAGGAAAATTGATTGGCGTAATTTAGCTTTTTGTTTATTTTTTCAGAGAAAAATAAGTGTGACGTTTTTATGAAGATGCAGTTTAATTTTATTTCTTCATAAATTCTATATACTTTTTTATTAGACTTATTTTTGAGAACGTAATTAAATTTTTTTTGGAAAAGGGGAAATAAACATTGAAAAAGCCATACGGATTAGCTGGTATAGCGCTGGCATTGTCTTTAGTTATAGCCGGTTGCTCAAATGATGCTGTTGACCATTCTGCGATGGGACATGGTGAATCTCAGCAGGAAGAACAAACACAGGAAGCGACAACAGAAGATGGAAAGAGAGTTTTTGACATAAATGTTACAGAAACTCACTGGATGTTCAATGATGAAATCATGGATGATGCATGGACTTATAATGGAAGTTTACCTGGTCAAGAAATTAGAGTTCAAGAAGGAGATACTGTAATTTTAAATGTGACCAATTCTTTAGACGAACCTACTGCTCTTCATCTACACGGATTTCCGGTTCCGAATGAGATGGATGGTGTTCCTGGTGTAACACAAAATGCAATACTGCCTGGCGAACAGTTCACTTATGAATATCAGGCCGATGTACCAGGAACATATTGGTATCACTCGCACCAAGATGGTTCAAAGCAAGTTGGGAAAGGTCTTTATGGGGTCTTTATTGTTGAGTCGTCAGCTGATAAGTCATATGATGTAGATGAAGTAATTGTAATTGATGAATGGTCTTCAATGGGAACTGATATGAGTGAAATGGATCATGGTGACATGGACATGGGTGAAATGAGTGAAATGGACCACGGTGACATGGACATGAGTGAAATGAATGATATGGATCACGGTGATATGGACGGTGTTGCAAGTGAATTAAGTCATGCAGATATGATGAATGAAATGTATGACACACCACTTATAAATGGTAAGGCTTCACCTGCAATTGAAGCAATTGAAGTAGAAGAAGGAAATAAAGTCAAACTTCGTTTTGTGAATGCAGGGCTATTCACACAAGTAGTATCTATACCGGGTCATTCTTTTAAAATTACACACTATGATGGCCAACCTGTAAATGGACCAGAACTTTTAAATGATACAGCTTTTCGAATTGCACCTGCAGAACGCTATGAAGTTGAGGTAGAAATGAAAAACCCTGGAGCGTGGGGAATACAAGTATTTGCTGAAGAAAATGAGAAAACTCTTAATACTGTAATTCCTGTTATTTATGATGGTTATGAAGATGAGGAATTACAAGAGAATGATTCAAACTATTCATTTTTTGATTTAACTACTTATGGACAGGCGATGGAACAGAATCTTGGAGTTATTACAAAAGAGTATGATATGCTTCTTGGAACGGAAGATGGAGGTGAGACCTTCACGATTAATGACAAACAATTTCCTGACCATGAAATTTATGAAGTAGAAGAAGGTGACATTGTTAAGTTTACCATTGTAAACGATACAGAGGTCGATCACCCAATGCATTTGCACGGAGAGTTTTTCAACGTAATTTCGAAAGATGGAAACCCAATTCAAGGATCTCCGATTCTAAAGGATACGTTAAACGTTAAACCTGGTGAAACATACGAAATCGTCTTCGGGGCTAATAACCCTGGGAATTGGATGTTCCACTGTCATGAATTTCATCATGCGAGCGGTGGGATGGTAGCAGAAGTTCGTTACAAAGGATACGAACCAACTTTCACATTAGATCCAACTATTCCAAATACACCAGAGTAATCCCTATTAGTTAAAAATCATTAAAATGAAATTTACCCGAATGATAGGCCGTTTTCGGTTTATTGTTCGGGTAATTTACTTTAATAATAAAATAGTGATGTTCTGTTCTGTAGAGTTAACGTTTAAAGCAAGGGGGACTCGATCATTTTTTAAATTGTAATTAAAAAATGTAGATTGGGGGGCATGATACGATACTAAACAAACGTTGAGTTTATGGAGGGATTTTCAAAATATTATTATAAGATACTACAATGCCACCACTGCCGTTTTATCTGAATTAAGTTGAAATTCACAACCTTAACTAGAATTAGAATTATAATAAGAATGATTTTATAAAGTTGTTTTAGTGAAAAATAAACAAACACAAATCAATTTGAAATGTGTTTGCCTACTAATGTAAATGAATGAGATTCTAATTTCTTACTTATTTAAACCTTGTTTTAAAGCTTCAATATTCCCTCTCATTATACTTATATAGTTCTCGCCGTTATCAATATCTTCTTGTGTTGCTGCTTCAAGGTTGTGTAAATATAATATGTCAGCACCAATTTCGTCAGCTATCATTTCAGCAATTTTAGATGTGAAATTTTGTTCAACAAACAGATGAGTAAGATTCAGAGACTGACCTAGTTCAAGAATCTCTTCAACTTGACGCTGAGACGGTTCATTTGTAGGTGATAGTCCAGATATTGCAATTTGTTCAAGCCCATACCTTTGTTCCCAATATCCATAGCCAGCATGAGATACTATAAATTGATTTCGTTCAGCAGTAGAAACCATTTCTTCAAATTCAACGTGTAAATTTTCTAATTCAATTTTTAAGTTAGTATAGTTTTCTGTGAATTGCTCTTCGAATTCAGGTTGTAATTGAACAAGTAAATCATATATATTCTTAGCGTATTGCAGGGCATATACCGGATCAAGCCAAGCATGCGGGTCGACTCCAGCGTGCAAGTGTTCGTCTTCTTCATGAACATCCAAGGTCTCATCATTATGTTCGTCTTCTTCATGAACATCCAAGGTCTCATCATTATGTTCGTCTTCTTCATGAACATCCAAGGTCTCATCACTGTGTTCGTCTTCTTCATGAACATCCACATGTTCATCATCGTGTTCATCATCATCTTCTCTTAAAGGAATGTTATTAGAAGCTTGAAGAGCTACAACGTCCTCCTTCTCCATACTTTTTAGTACCGCATCAACAAAGCCTTCAAAGCCGGCTCCGTTATATACAAACGCATCTGCTTCCATTATTTCGATCATTTGTCTAGCTGTCGGTTCAAACGAATGAGCATCTGCGCCCAAAGGAACTACATTGATCACATCAACATGTTCTCCACCAATTTTCCGAGTAAAGTCTTCTAAAACAAAAGTAGTTGTGACAACTGTTAAGACTTCTTCTGTAATGGTATTTTCTGTTTCACCGTCTATTAATTCTTCCTCGTTATTTGATGCGTTACATGCACCAAGAATAACGATGAAAAATAATAGTAGTAAAACCGTAAGCTTCATTTTCATAATCTTGTCTCCTTTTTTAAATCGAAATTGTTACGTTTTGGATATTAACTAGAAAATGTGTAGAAAGTATGTGTTTCTAAATAATTACAGTGTTTTTTTTAAAAAGGTAATATCTTAT
The DNA here is from genome assembly GCF_000292245.2 of Alkalihalobacillus alcalophilus ATCC 27647 = CGMCC 1.3604. Lineage (GTDB taxonomy): Bacteria > Bacillota > Bacilli > Bacillales > Bacillaceae_D > Alkalihalobacillus > Alkalihalobacillus alcalophilus. The sequence continues at coordinate 17,087 of NZ_ALPT02000070.1, forward strand.
TTATTTATCTTCATCTTTTCTCCACATTTATCTTCTATTGTTATATCAAATAAAAGCAGTGTTTCTATCTAGGGGAAATATAATAGTGCGACTAGTAATATTTACTCTCTGAAAATATTGGAAATCAATGTAACTTAATATAAATTGACAGGTTAACCCTTTATATATGTGGGCTATAGGAGGAGTAATGTGAGAATAATATCAGTATTGATATTCGTTTTTATTACTTTGGCTGGATGTCAACAACCAGATACCAAAGACGTTCAAAATATTTATGAAAACAATTATATAAAAGTGGTAATAGATGAAATCGAGGAAGTAGAGAATGGTTTTTTCTTAACAGTAACGCTGGAAAGTATTACGGAGGGCGGAATTAACAAAAATGATTATGCTGTTGCTTTTCCAAGTCAGATCATTTTAGCTAATGGTCATGAATTTTACAAAATTAATGAGGAGCAAAAAACAGAGTTCGTTAATGATGAGAAAGTGATGATACGCGAGTTCTATTTAAGTGAAAGTGAAAACCAAAAATTAGCAGGATTCCTATCTTTTTCGTTATACGTTAAGCCAACTTTCAACAAAAAATTAGTGACCTTTGAAATAGATGGGAATAGAAATAATGTTATGAGTGACGGAATTATACTAACAAATATAGATGTAAAGGATAACTATTTAAGGTTAAATTTAAATGATGTACATCCAACAAAAGGAATAGGGGTAACGATAGAGCTTGAAGGAGAGAGGATTTATCCAGTGGTATCTAGAACTGAGCAAAATCTAAATACGATGAAAGGTGAATTTGAGTTCGCTCAACCACTACCTGAGACAATTTTATTAATGATCTCAAGAGCAAATTTGTCAGAAACGATATGGGAACTTCCTGTTACAATAGAATTTTAACATTAATATGATAACGTGTTTTCATAATTTTCACCATTTCGTTTCAAATTAAATACTAAGGGGTTAAACATATGATTGAAAACAAAACTATTTTAATTGTTGATGATGAGTTTCAAATGCGAACTCTTTTATCGATTTATTTGAAGGATGAGGGATTTGATCTATTTGAGGCTTCGACGGGTAAGGAAGCTATTACTAAGATTCGGAATAACCCAGATAATTATGATCTAATTATACTAGATATTATGATGCCAGATCTTGATGGTTTTGAGGTATGTAAAATCGTAAGAGAGTATTCAACAATTCCGATACTAATGCTCTCAGCCAGGAAGGCATTAGAAGATCGAGTAGATGGGTTAAATTTAGGTGCAGATGATTACCTTACAAAACCATTTGAACCAGAAGAATTAATAGCGCGTGTAAAAGCATTGCTAAGAAGAGTAACTACAATTGAGGCAGAGAAAGACGAAGTAAAGTTAGCATTTAAAGATGGATTATCTATTTATTATGAAAATAGAAGTGTCTATGTGAATAATGAATTGGTTGAATTAACAGCAAAAGAGTTCGAGCTTTTATATAAGCTCGCTTTAAATCCACAACGAGTGTATACGAGAGACGACCTTCTTTATTTAATCTGGGGAGAGGATTATGTAGGAGCACAAAGAACTGTAGACTCTCATATGAAAAATATACGATCAAAACTTTATGCTGCTGGCCTAAAAAATAATCGAATAATAACTGTATGGGGTGTTGGATACAAATTTGTATAAAAAGAGATGGTACAACTTATGAATCGAATTGATATTAAATTAGGCCTTACGATTCTACTCTTATTAATTACGATAATATTACCGTTAGGCTTTGTCATGAATCAAATTTTTTATGGGTTTTATGTTAGTCAAGCCCAAGAAGAAACACATATGCTGTCTTCTCAATATGCTAATTTAATTAATGATAGTACTGTTGAAAACCGATTAGAGGTTGTGGAAGTAGCTGCGAAAATCTCGAATCAAAAAATGCTAGCACTTAGTGATCAAGGAGAGGTCTGGGCTCAATCGAATTTTTCGATGAGTCATCATGACACAGGGTACCTTCTTAACCTTATCCATTCTGCCGATTCGCAGCACTATATGACTAATTCATTTGAAGATTCTGATGGGAAAAAGTATATTGCGACTGCTTCACATATAAATGTTAATAATTCAAAGGGGCATGTAATTGTTTTTTCTTCGCTCGAGAGTATCATACAATCCATAAAAAAAGTACAAGATTTCCTGAAACTCTCAGCGATTGGATCTTTATTTCTAGGGATTGGACTTACTTATTTCATTACCAAAAAACTATCTCAGCCATTAGTAAGTATGGAAAAAGCTGCAAGACAAATTGCTAAAGGCAACTATAATACACGTACTATTCAGAAATCAGGTGATGAGTTAGGTTCACTGGCACGTGCTATCAATGATTTAGCTTTCAGTTTACAACGTGTAAATGAACAAAGAAGAGAGTTTTTTGCCAATATATCACATGAGTTACGCACACCTATGACTTATTTAAAAGGATACTCAAAAGTTTTGCGTGAAGGGCGTTGGAAAACAGAAGAAGAGAGAAACCAATACCTTGAAATTATTGATCATGAAGCTACAAGACTAACTTATTTAGTCGATGATTTATTTGACTTAGCACAAATGGACGAAGGCCGTTTTAATCTTGAACATAAAAAAGTGAACATTAATGAAATTATAAAACTTGTTGTAAAGAAAACGGCATACAAAGCTCTAGACCAAAACCTTAAAATAGAATACCTATGTGAACTATCTGATAAGGAAGACAGTATAGTACTTGGTGATCCTTTAAGATTGGAGCAAGTTCTTATAAATTTAGTTGAAAACGCAATAAAGTATACGAAAGAAGGATCCATTACAATTTATACTGTTAGTAATGATGAAAATATTAAGATTAAGGTTAGGGACACGGGAATTGGCATGGAAGAAGATGAGCTACCATATATATTCGAGCGTTTTTATCGAGTAGAAAAGTCTCGGTCTAGGGCTTTCGGTGGTACTGGTCTTGGATTGTCCATTGTGAAGCAACTAATAGAGTTACACAATGGGACAATTGAGGTGGAGAGCACTGTTGGTGAAGGAACTGAATTCACTATTATTCTACCCAAAATTTCGGATTAAAGTGAGATGAAGCCAATTGAAGAAAGCAGAATGGCTAGTTATTTTTGTTTTTATCTTATTAGGAATTATATGTTTAACGATTTCAGCAACTTGGATTCTACCTGAAGCACATCGTCATCTCAGTCTTACCTTTATTACAATTTGTTTATATACTCTTATTCCCGTTTTCCTAGTAACTTGCGTTTATATGATCTTTAAAGTCTACACCAAAAAGACAAAGCATATTAAATAGTAATATAATGGGTCCTCTTAATATTAAGGGGCTCATTTTTTCTGCCATAGTAATTATTTGAATAGGATGTGACAGATTTTCCAATTTAGCATTTCTCCATGATTCCTTCACAATTTCTCTTTATACTCTTAAATATTGTAGGTTTAAAGGAGGAGTTCTATGAAAACTAGACGATTATTTATACGAACAGTGACCTTGCTCATCATGGCAGTCGCGATCGGGTATACATTCTATTCTAATTTCTTTTCAGATGCGGATGCAGCTGTTCGGATAGGCGATGAAGCACCAAATTTTGTTCTTACTGATCTTGATGGCAATGAAGTGGAGCTTGAAGATTACCGGGGGCAAGGAGTGTTTTTAAATTTCTGGGGTACATATTGTCCACCATGTGAGCGTGAGATGCCGTATATGGAGAATCAATATGCGATATATAAAGACCAGGGAGTTGAAATCCTTGCTGTAAATGTAGGTGAACCCGAATTAACCGTTCAGCGCTTTGTAGAAAGACTAAACTTAACGTTCCCAATTCCTATGGATAAAGGACAACAAGTATTAGACCGTTATGGTGTTATTCCACTTCCGACTACATTTCTAATCAATGCGGAAGGGGAAATCATTAACATCATTACAGGAGGCATGTCAGAGCAAGCGATCGCACAGTATATGGAAAGTATTAAACCGCAGGAGTGATTGAAATGAATAACCTTAGCTGTTCTTGTGGACAGCAAAACCCTCAAGGAACAGACTTATGTGGAGGATGCGGCAAACCATTAGTCGCGAGTAATAACCAGCAAGTTTTAAATATGGATTGTGTCAACCTTTTGTGGGAGGAATATTTTCCATCCTCTTAGGTGTAAGCGAATTCAGGATTTAAGGGTTCTCATTTGTATAGAATCTTCCTTTTTTTAAAAGCCTTTCAAGTCTTTTAACGCACGGTAAACCGGAATATTAGCTCTTTGTTTGAGATACATGATGTTGTTACGTGTCGCTTCCCCAATCGTACTCTCGACCTTCTCCACAAAGTGCTTTGGAGGACGCTCTTCCTTTGGCTCTGTCCATTTTTCGACGCGCCCAATTAGTGTTTGGAGAGGGACCTTATCCATCAACGCAACCATCGCTGTCATCATGGCACTAGCGCCTTTTTCAACCCAACTACGTCCATTCTTGAGACGTTTCGCAAAGACACTCATCGTTCCCTCAGCACTTCCCATCGGGCGGAACCCTGTCGAATCAATCTTC
>NZ_ALPT02000071.1 GCF_000292245.2 Alkalihalobacillus alcalophilus ATCC 27647 = CGMCC 1.3604
GGCGAAGCGAACATACCCTAGTTTCGGCAATTTAATTTTGTTGTCTACTATGGCCATGTTGCTATTGGTTTCTTTCGTGGTGTAGGATTGTACCGGATTCTTTTTAGACTTGAAGCGCGGAGCTTTATTTTGTTTCTTGAAGAATCGAGTAAAGGAATCAGCAAGGTTTTTCAGGGAGGATTGAAGGGCAATGCTGTCCACTTCTTTTAGCCATACGAATTCCTTTTTTAGTTGCGTTAATTCAGCCGAACAAGCATTGTAAGTTAATCCTTTGCCTGTTTCTTGGTAGGTATCGTTCCATTGCCCTAAAAAGCGATTAAAGACAAAACGAGAACAGCCGATGGTTTTAGCAATGAAGATTTCCTGTTCTTTGGTTGGATAGAGACGAAATTTGTACGCTTTGTTGATGAGCATTGTTTTCACCCCCAATAGGAATGTATGTTCTTATTATACCTTAACAAGAATCTCTTTGGCTACCGCCAACCGCCATTCATCTCCCCCTTATCGTTGGGCTTCTCCCTTCACACGATGGAAGAGGGAGTCTTCTGTCGGGAAATGATAAAAGCCGGTGACATTTTAAACGAGTAAAATGTCACCGGCTTTTTATTTAAGAGGGGTTTTGGCCCCATCCTCTCATGTTTAACGTTTATTAATTTCTTCTAATAACAACTTGTTAACCATTGGCGGGTTCGCTTTTCCTTTTGAGGCTTTCATAATTTGGCCGACTAGGAAGCCAATGGCACGTTCTTTTCCGTTTTTGAAGTCTTCGATTGATTGTTCGTTGTTATCGAGGACTTCAGTTACCATTTTCAGAAGCTCGCCTTCATCAGAGATTTGCACGAGGCCTTTCTCTTTAACGATTTCTTCTGGGTCTCCACCTTTTTCAATCAAATCCTTGAACACTTTTTTCGCAATTTTAGACGAGATGGTCCCTTTTTGGATTAACTGAATCATTTTTGCTAAACCTTCAGGAGTTAACGCAACATCTGCAAGCTCTTTTTGTTCAGCATTTAAGTATCCTGAAACTTCACCCATTAACCAGTTTGATGCAAGCTTTGCGTCTCCACCTTTGGCAACCGTCTCTTCAAAGAAATCCGACATTTCTTTTGTTAGTGTTAAAACGACCGCATCATAAGCTGGTAAGCCTAATTCTTCGACATAACGAGCTTTACGAGCATCTGGCAATTCTGGGATCGACGCACGAACACGTTCTTTCCACTCCTCATCAATATGGAGGGCGACTAAATCAGGCTCGGGGAAATAACGATAGTCATCAGAACCTTCTTTCACACGCATTAAAAGTGTCTTACCTGTTGCCTCATCAAAACGACGTGTTTCTTGCTCAATGATTCCACCTGATAACAACACTTGCTCTTGACGCTTCTCTTCATACTCTAGTCCTTTACGAACAAAGTTGAACGAGTTTAAGTTTTTCAATTCTGCTTTTGTTCCGAACTGCTCTTGACCAACTGGGCGAAGAGAAATATTAGCATCACAACGTAAAGAGCCCTCTTCCATTTTACAATCGGACACACCAGCGAATTGAATGATCGCTTTTAATTTTTCTAAATAAGCATATGCCTCTTCAGGAGTACGGATATCCGGCTCCGAAACAATCTCAACTAATGGTGTTCCTTGACGGTTAAAGTCAACAAGTGAATAACCATTACCAGAGTGCGTTAATTTACCTGCATCTTCTTCTAAATGAATGCGTGTAATACCGATTCTCTTTTTCTTACCGCCAACTTCAATCTCAATCCAACCATGCTCCCCAATTGGTTTATCAAACTGCGAAATTTGATATGCCTTAGGATTATCTGGATAAAAGTAGTTTTTACGGTCAAATTTTGTATCTGTGGCTACTTGGCAGTTTAGAGCCATCGCTGCTTTCATCCCAAACTCAACGGCCTTTGCGTTCAAAACTGGCAGGACACCTGGATAGCCTAAATCAATCACACTAGTGTTTGCGTTTGGTTCAGAACCAAAATGATTAGGGCTAGCAGAGAAAATTTTTGACTCGGTTTTTAACTCAACATGGACCTCAAGTCCGATTACTGTTTCAAAATTCATTGCTTACTCACCCCTTACAATTCTGGCTTCTGTTTATAATAGTCTGTTGCATTTTCATAGGCACTAGCAACACGGTAAACCGTTACTTCGTCAAAGTGTTTACCGATAATTTGTAAACCTAAAGGAAGTCCATCCTTAAAGCCACATGGTACAGAAATTCCTGGTACACCTGCTAAGTTTACTGGAATCGTTAAAATATCATTTGCATACATCGTCATTGGATCTTTTGTGTTTTCACCAATTTTGAACGATGGTGTTGGTGTTGTTGGTCCGACAATAACATCATAATCTTCAAAAATCTTTTCAAAGTCTTGTTTAATTAACGTACGTACTTGCTGGGCTTTTTTGTAATAAGCATCATAATAACCAGAGCTTAAGGCAAATGTTCCAAGCATAATTCGACGTTTAACCTCATCACCAAAACCTTCAGCACGAGTTTTCTTGTACATTTCAATTAAGTTCTCTGCATCCTCCGTACGATAACCGTAACGAACTCCGTCAAAACGAGATAGATTAGCAGATGCTTCCGATGATGAAATTAAATAATACGTAGCGAGGGCGTATTTAGAATGTGGTAAAGAAACCTCTTCCCAAACGGCTCCTTCTTTTTCTAATACTTTTAATGCATCAAGTACGGACTGTTTAACTTCTGGATCAACACCTTCAGCTAAGTACTCTTTAGGAACGGCAATCTTTAATCCTTTTACTCCTGCTTCTAATTTAGAAGAAAAGTCAGGAACGTCGACATTCGCTGATGTTGAATCCATAGGGTCAAGTCCGGAAATTGATTGGAGGAGATAGGCATTATCCGCTACATTACGCGTAATGGGTCCAATTTGGTCTAGAGATGAAGCAAATGCCACTAAACCGAAACGCGATACACGACCGTATGTAGGTTTTAAACCGACGACGCCACAATAGGCAGCAGGTTGACGAATTGAACCACCTGTATCCGAACCTAATGAAAAGGGAACTTCGCCCGCTGCAACTGCCGCCGCCGAACCACCACTTGAGCCACCAGGTACATGATCAAGATTCCAAGGGTTTCTCGTTACTTGTAAACCTGAATTTTCAGTTGATGAACCCATCGCAAATTCATCCATGTTTAATTTACCGATTGTAACAGCTTCAGCTTGTTGTAGCTTTTGTACAACCGTTGCATCATAAATAGGATCAAAGTTTTCAAGAATTTTACTTGAACAAGTAGTCCGTAAATTTTTTGTAACGATATTATCCTTTACCCCGATTGGCATCCCAAATAAAGTGCCAAATGAACGATCCGTTCCTAATGCTTCGTCAAGCTGCGAGGCATATGTACGTGCTTTTTCTTCATCTAAGGTAACAAAAGCTTTTACTTTGTCTTCCACTTCGGCAATTCGTTTATAAGATTGATCAACGAGATCCGATACTTTCAATTCTTTTTTATGGAGCTTTCTGTGGAGCTCCGACATTGGTAAGTCAAATAATGACATGAAGCCTACCCTCCTTATTAATCTATAATAGATGGAACACGAACTTGTCCATCTTCATGGTCCGGTGCATTTTTTAATACTTCTTCTACTGGTAAACCCGCAGTTGACTTATCTTCGCGCAGAACATTGGTCATGTTTAATACATGTGTTGTCGGTTCAATACCGTCTGTGTCTAATTCATTTAATTGTTCAGCAAAAGAGATAATTTTATCTAATTGCTCTGTAAACATCTCTGCTTCCTCTTCTGTAATCGCAAGGCGTGCCAAATGGGCAACATGCTTCACTTGATCCTTTGAAATTTGAGACATTACTCGCTTCCCCCCTTCATTTTCGAACATCTTGACAATATGATCAATAATACCAAATTCCGATTGGATAGGCAATAAAGCGAAGCAAGGAACAAGGCAAATGCCCTAAGATTTATCGACTTTTTTGGTGGCGTTCCTCATACCTTTTTCCCCACCTACCTCGACCATAAAACCCAAATCCAAAACAAGCAAAACCCCCCTAGCCAAATCACGGCCAAGAGGGTTCCTTTGCTTTATCTAAATCTTACTTTAATTCATCGCTCAATTGCTTCACTTCATCAAATTGTGCTTGGATTGTTTTAGATGGTTCTTTTCCTGCTAAGCTGACGATAATTGCCGCTAATCCAGCTAAGATAAAGCCTGGGATGATTTCATATAAACTAAAGAAAGCAATTTCGTTAAAACTCTCTGCAGATACACCAAACCAACCGACAATCCGCTCAAGCTCAGCCCAAATAATAACCGTTAAACCACCGACAATCATTCCAGTTAACGCACCATTACGTGTCATACGTCTCCAGAAGAGAGCTAATAATAAAACCGGCCCAAAAGCTGAACCGAATCCTGCCCATGCATAACTGACAAGCTCAAGGACAGAGCTTTCTGGGTTATAAGCAAGTAGAATCGCGATAAAGGCAATTAATAATACCCCTATCCGACCAACCCACATTAACTCTTTTTGCGATGCCTTCTTTCTGAAAAACGGTTTATAAAAGTCTTCAGCTAAGGCACTAGATGATACGAGTAACTGTGAATCAATGGTACTCATAATCGCTGATAAAATCGCGGCAATTAAAAACCCAGCTACCCATTCATTCATTAATAGTTGTGTAAATAAAATGAACACTGTTTCTTCTTGATTTTCTGGTAAGGCTGTTCCCGCTGGCCCAAATTCTGAGAAATAAGCAAGACCAGCTAGTCCAGTAAATACAGCACCAAACAATGATAAAATCATCCAAGTCATACCGATTGCTTGGGCTTTTGGAAGCTCTTTAGTAGACTTAATCGCCATAAAACGAGTAATAATATGTGGCTGTCCGAAATAACCTAGTCCCCAAGCAAGTAAAGAAATCATTGCAATAAAACCAACACCTTGGAACGCATCTAAATAGGCAGTATCAATTTGACCGATAGCTTGAACGGTTTCATTCCAGCCTCCAATTTCAGTGATCGCGACAACAGGAACAATAACTAAAGCTAAAAACATTAACGTTCCTTGAAATAAATCCGACCAACTTACAGCTAAAAATCCACCAACAAATGTGTAGGAAACAATAACTAAAGCACCAATCCATAACGCTTCCGTATACCCCATCCCAAATGATGATTGGAATAATAACGCCCCTGCTACTAGTCCTGATGAGGAATAAAAGGTAAAGAATACTAAAATGACAATAGCGGAAATCACTCTCAGCACTTTGGAGCTATCTTCAAATCTATTTTCAAAGAAGTCCGGTATTGTAATCGAATCCTTCGCTTTTTCTGTAAAAAGACGTAATCTCTTCGCAAGAAACTGCCAATTTAAATACGCACCAATAGCTAAACCAACTGCTATCCATATTTCACTCATACCACCAACGTAAATAGCCCCTGGTAAACCTAATAAAAGCCAACTACTCATATCAGAAGCGCCTGCACTTAAAGCAGCTGTTGCCCCTCCAAGTTTTCGACCACCTAATACATAATCGGATAAGTCCTTTGTTTTAAAATAAGCATATAAACCAAATGCTAATAAAACGACCATATAAAATATAAATGTTATAAATGTTGCTTGACTAATGCTACCCATGTCATTCTCCTCTCTTTATGATCCACTGTAAAATCGATAAAACAATTAATAATGGCATTGGAACCAATAATAAAATCCATGTCGCCGTTGTTAATGTGTAGTCCACCTAGACACCTCCTCAAAACTTTTATACAACGTCTATGCATACCCAAATTCCTTAAAAGCTAAACACCTTTCTTAGAAATGGTTAAAACAACAGAATTGATCATAACACACCACAAAAATCAGAACATTGTAATCATTTTAAAAACAACTTCCGGATGAATAATCATGCATAACTATAGACTTATTTTAGCCATATATGTATTTTTCGTTATATATATTCAAAAAAATAAATGAAGATTAATTATCACAATTATCTGTATTTAAATCCCATTAAAACAAGTTTATTCTATTATGAAGCCCTTTTTCAACTACTTTAAGCAAAAAAAATCTCCCGTTCTTAGTTTATCTAAGAACGAGAGATACTAATTTTAAACTTATGAAAATTTATCTTGAACCTTTAATATATGGTTTTCCAATTGCTTTTGGTGCCGCGTTTTTACCGACAAAACCAGTTAACGCAATAATCGTCAATACATATGGTGCGATTAATAAAAAGACTGGATGGATTTCTGAGAAAAACGGTAACTGGGCACCTGTTGTACTCAACGCTTGAGCAAGTCCAAAGAATAATCCAGCCCCAAGAACTCCAAGTGGATTCCAACGACCAAAGATGAGGACAGCTAAAGCCATAAACCCTTGTCCTACAATCGTTGTCGCAGAGAAGTTACCAGAGACCGTCACCGCAAATACAGCACCACCGAGTGCCCCAAATGCTCCACTTAACATAACCGCTACATAACGCATTTTATTAACGTTTACGCCCATTGTATCAGCTGCCATTGGATGCTCCCCGACTGAACGAAGTCTTAAACCAAATGGCGTGTAGAAAATAACATAATAAACGACAAAAACTAAAGCAAGAGCGACATAGGAAGTGACATACGCATTCGAGAAGAACAATGGTCCAATAAACGGAATTTCACTTAATCCAGCCACATTCGTTCTAAAAATACGATTTTGAATATAATCTGTTTGTCCTCTTCCAAAAAATAAACGAGTTAAGAAAATTGCAAGACCTAGAGCTAAGAAGTTAATCGCAACACCGCTGACGATTTGATCGGCTCGGAACGAAATTGAAGCAACTGCGTGAAATAAGGCAAAAAGCGCTCCGACAATGGCTGCGATAATAAGAGCAATCCATGGCGACGCCGCTCCTACTCCAGCTCCTTCTAACCATAGAGTCGACACAATCCCGATAAAAGCCCCGGAAATCATTAACCCCTCAAGACCAATGTTTACGACCCCAGCTCGTTCACTAAATAAACCACCTAATGCTGTTAAGATAAGAGGAACTCCAGCATAAATCGCTGCTGGGATGACAAGTGCAAGAACTTGCATAATATCCATCTTTAAATTCCTCCTTTCTTAATGCGGTTCGTAACCCAACGAATAATATAACTTGATGCTACAAAGAAAATAATTAAAGCGATCACGATATCGACTAATTCCATCGGCACTCCAGCTTGTTGTTGCATCGTTAAAGAACCAACTTGTAAACCCCCGAATAGGAAGGAAGATAAGAAAACACCGATGGCCGTATTAGCACCTAATAAGGCAACCGCGATTCCATCAAACCCTACTCCACTAAAGCCACTTAAAATCGACATATATCCATAAGTACCTAGCCCTTCCATCGCACCTGCAACACCTGCAAAGGCACCTGAAATAACCATGGCGAGGACCACATTGCTTTTGACATTCATACCTGCATACTTTGAAGCATGTTGGTTAAAGCCAACCGCTCTCAACTCATAACCTTTTTTCGTTTTCCATAATACAAACCACATGATAACACACGCTAAAATGGCTATGACAAAACCATAATGTAGTCGTGAGTAATCCGTAATCGATTGAAGGAAGTCCGACTGTAAAGAAGCGGATGGATAAATCGACTCCGTTCTTTCTCCCGGAACAATTAAGAATGCACGGATAATCGCATTAGCACTATAAAGAGCAATATAGTTCATCATAATCGTTACGATAACTTCATGAACCTCAAAACGAGCTTTTAAAAAGCCTGGTAGGAAGCCCCAAAGTGCTCCAGCTAACGCACCAGCCAAAATCGACAGTGGCAAATGGATGATCATCGGTAAATCAAGAGCACTACCGACATACACTGCCGCAAGCCAACCAACGATTAACTGTCCTTCAACCCCAATATTTAACAAGCCTGTCCGGTAAGCAAATGCGACAGCTAAACCAGCCAAGATAAGTGGAGTCATCGCTCGAATGGTCTCGCCAATATAGTAGGAATCACTAAAAATCCCTCTTAATAACGCACTATAGGCAACAATCGGATTATAACCAGAAATAAGCATTAAAATAGCCCCAATTAAAACCCCTAAGAAAATTGAAATGATCGGAATTAGCAAACCGCTTAATTTCCCAAATTTATTTCTTTTATCCACGATTCTCTTCACCTTCCTTCTGACGCTTACCTCCAGCCATCAATAGACCAAGTTCTTTTTCGTTCGTCTTGTCAGCATCAACAATATCAACAATTTTCCCATCATAAATGACGGCAATTCGATCACTGACATTTAGAACTTCATCAAGCTCAAGCGACATAAGTAAAATGGCTCTCCCTTTATCACGTTCTTTGATTAAACGTGTATGAATGGACTCAATCGCTCCAACATCTAAACCACGTGTCGGTTGTGCCGCAATAAGGAAGTCTGGTGAACGATCCACCTCTCTGGCAATAATCGCTTTTTGCTGATTCCCACCAGATAAAGCACGGGCTTCTGTATATTCACTCGGTGTTCGTACATCGTAATCGTCTATTAATTCACGAGCTTTTTCATAAATCTTTGGATACTGAAGAATCCCCATTTTTGAATAAGGCTCATTATAATAAGTTTGTAATACGATATTCTCACCAATTGAGAAATCTAAAACAAGGCCATGCTTATGGCGATCCTCTGGAATATGACCGACGCCAGCTTCTGTTACTTTACGAGGTGGGTGATTAGTAATCTCGTTGCTATTTAAATAAATATGTCCACCATCAACTTTACGTAAGCCTGTAATCGCTTCAATCAGTTCTGATTGCCCATTACCTTCGACTCCAGCTAATCCAACAATTTCACCGGCTCTAATTTCTAAATCCAAACCTTTTAGTGCTTCAACTTTACGACTATTTTTCATCGTAACATTTTCAATTTTAAGTACCGTCTCTTTTGGCTCTGCTGGTGTTTTTTCAACCGAAAAGTTTACTTCGCGTCCCACCATCATTTCCGCAAGTTTGGCTTCGCTTGATGTTTTAACATCGACTGTGCCAATCCCCCTACCACGGCGAATGACGGTACAACGATCACATACAGACATAATCTCTTTTAATTTATGAGTAATTAAAATAATCGATTTTCCTTCTGCAACAAGCTTTTTCATAATGCCAATTAATTCTTGGATCTCTTGTGGAGTTAACACAGCTGTCGGTTCATCAAAAATTAAGATTTCCGCCCCACGATAAAGAGTCTTTAAAATTTCGACACGTTGCTGCATCCCGACTGAGATATCTTCAATTTTGGCATATGGGTCCACTTTAAGACCATATTGTTTAGAAATCTCCGCCACTTCTTTTGCGGCTTTTCGAATATTTAATCGACCGGCCTTTGTTGGCTCATTTCCTAAAACAATGTTCTCAGTTACTGTGAAATTCTCAACCAACATAAAATGCTGATGAACCATACCTATTCCAAGGCGATTAGCAATATTAGGATCAGTGATCTCGACATCTTCACCACGGACACGGATGTTTCCTTTTTCAGGCTGATACAAGCCAAATAAAACATTCATTAATGTTGATTTCCCTGCTCCATTCTCCCCTAAAAGAGCATGAATTTCGCCTTCTTTTAATTGTAAGGTGATATTATCATTCGCAACAATTCCAGGAAATTCTTTACGGATGTTATTCATTTCAATTACATAGCTCACCTAGTTCACTCCTTACCGCTCATAATCAACACTCTAGCATTTTATAGGGCTAATGATGAATTGGGAGAACGGTTCAATTCATCATTTTCCCTACATTCATCTTATTCACATATTACTGACAACAAAGGCTAGTGTAGCACTAGCCTTTGTTGATATTTTCTTTTAATTAAAAATTAAAGACCGTTTAAATACTCTTCGTATTCTTCATCTGTCATTGGAACTTCCACATCACCTGATAAAATGCTATCGCGATATTCATTCACTTGATCTTCAATTCCATCAGATAAGTTTTGAGTAGAATCAGCAATACCAACACCATTTTCCTCTAAACCATATACAAGAATTTCTCCACCAGGGAAGTCACCATTCATAGTTCTTTCCGCCACATCGGCTACCGCCACATCTACACGCTTAACCATTGATGTAAGCATTACAGACTTTTCACCATCATAAATTCCATCTTCATATTGGTCTTGGTCAACCCCGATTGCCCATACATTTTCACCATTACGTGCACGGTTGATAGCTTCTGTAATTAAACCATTACCAGATCCACCAGCAGCATGATAAATAATATCAGCACCTTGACTATACATTGTGTTTGCAATTTGTTGTGCCGTAGTTGCATCGTTAAAGTCACCTACATATTGAACCGCAATTTCGATGTCAGGGTTTACAGCTTTTGCTCCAGCTTTAAAACCATTTTCGAACTTTTTAATAAGGTCACTATCCATTCCACCAATGAAACCAACTTGATCAGTCTCAGATTCTAAAGCAGCAACAACACCAACTAGGAAAGAACCTTCATGCTCTTCAAACGTCATATGTGCAACGTTTTCGAACGGTTCGCCAGTTTCTTCGTTCATAACAACCATGTCAATAATTGCTAGTTGTGCATCTTCATTTTGACTAGCGACAGTTCTCATCGCATCCTCCATCAAGAAGCCTACACCGAAGACTAATTCTTTACCTTCACGAACTAAACCACGTAAATTCGGCTCAAAATCAGGAATACTACCTGATTGAACATAAGAATAGTTTGTACCTTCAGTAAGATTAAACTTCTCACCAAAATCTTTTATACCATTCCATGAAGACTCGTTAAAGGATTTATCATCAATCCCACCTGCATCCGTTACCATCCCTACAGTAAAATCACTTGTTTCTGCAGTTCCACCATCGCCGTCACCAGTGCTTGTCCCGTTATCATCGTTCCCAGCACCACAAGCTGTTAGAGCGATAGCAGCAGCCAAACCTATTGTTGCATTACGTAACCACTTTTTCATTGAATGAATCCCCCTCTTTTTTTAATTACTACTTATACACATTCATATCATAGCAGTAACTTTCAATAGTATGCTCACCATTTTAGTGTGACAACTATTGCTAGGATTTATTCTAATCTCTTTATTAAAAAATGACTAGATCTTATGGCATATTTATTTCCTAATAATCGATTATTCTCCAAATAAACCGCTATCATATTATGAATGTATAAGATTCATTAAGGAATTTCATATAAGAGATCAGACTTCTGATGTCTTACTTAGAAACGTCCTAAATATATCATGTTTAACTTAAATAATAAACATCTTTCTAATGAAAAATCGATTTTTGTCATACTTTGTACGAAAAGATATTTCGACATTACCAAAAGTTGGTTTTATCTTTCTTTTCACTCTTTTCAGTTAGTTGATTTTAATTGAATAAGGACCAAATTTAACCATGTTTTTTTGTGAATCACGGTATAAAAAGGAGATTGTGACAAAACCTCCTCTGATATGAAAACCCGGTGATATTTACAACGAGTAAATGTCACCGGGTTTCGTTCTGTATATGGAAATAATCCTGTATGCGTTAAAGGGTGCTCTACTCACCGTTCCCGAAAATCATGCTCCGCGTCCTGTGGGGTGGCACCGAACTAATCGGCTCCGCCGCTGGATTTCGGTTCTGCCACTAGATCCCACGGGAGTCTACGCATGTTTTCGTCCACTAAGGCACAGGACAATCTTCGTTTTCACCCTTGTAGGTAATAGAATGAAGTGACTAAATTCAAAACGGAGAATTAGAAAGCCGAAAATCATCTACAATATGTTCTTTGCGCTCGTTTTCTACTTTCTATAGTTAGTTATGTCCCAGCCTTCTATTGATTAATATGAATCAGTGGTTCTTCATTCGGGTTTCGAATGACTTGTGCTTCTTGTTTTCCACCAACCGAGTTTATATAAACATTTACTTTTAACGTATCTTGATAACGCTGCTTTATTCGATTTGCGACAAATTGAGATAAGGCAACAATTTCTGTTTTCCCTTGATATTGCAAGGAAATTTCAACCGTTAACTCTTGTAATTGATCATTATTATAAAAACCTCTTCCAACCACACCCACATATGTTTCAAAGAAACCTTGAATGTCATCTTTAAACAAGTTAAATTGATCCGCATCGCCTCTTACGTCACGGTTCGCTTCTGTAGAAGGAAATAAGTAATACTGTTCATTAATATCCTGCCATCTTGATAGCCCCTCATTCGGCTCTGCTACAGACCGTGCAATATAATTTCCGGGTACGGCCGCTTGACGTGGCTGTTCTTGAAAAAGGGCAACAACGATAGGGATGTTCTGGAAAGCTCCCTCTTCACGGTTATTAGAACGAATCCGATTCACAACTTCTTCTGCTATCTTTTGACCCTCTTCTAAAATGTTATCATCTTCTAGTTCTACGGAATAAAAGTAACGTCCACTATCTGTATCCACGTTAAAATTGTACACGCTATTTAACGACAGACCTATCACAATTCCACCGACTTCATAATTGCCGTTCTCTTTCTCTACCAAATAATTATGCTCGATCAAATGTGAAAGGTATCTTGGACTTCCTTCTTCTCGTTCTCTCATATCCGTATCTTCATCCCCAAATAAGGCCGGATTTAAACCAGATGGATTATTGTCTTCATCATATCTCCTGATCCAACTATTGACTTCCGCACTAGACAGGAACTGACCTTCACGGAAAAAGTAACGCTCATTATCAAAATACTCCTGAGCAACTCTTGTTAATCCGATTTCAAATTGATCTAAATCAAGGCGATTTGAGACAAGTGATGTCCCGAGTCCTCTCGTTTCCCCATGAGGATAGACGCCATCATATAAAATGCTCCGATAATAGTCCTCCGAATTCGAAATATGAGGGATAACCGCAACATCTTGGTCCTCTGTTGCTGGTTCATCCTCAATGCTAATATCGTCATTTGGTTGTTGTAAAATCGGGATACAGCCGGATAACACTAGGATCATAGCACTCAGCAAAAGCAAACATTTCTTCATCAAACCCCTCCTCTCCTATTATTTATTTTCTAATTCAAAAAAGGCATCCATTAATTGCTGCTCATCCCAAATAAGCACACCTAACTGTTCTGCCTTTGTTCGTTTCGAACCAGCCTCTTCGCCCGCAACTACTAAATCGGTTTTTTTACTTACACTACCTGTCACTTTACCACCGTATGCTTCAATTTTCTCCTTCGCCTCATTACGAGAGAGCTGCTCTAATTTCCCCGTTAAAACAACCGTCTTTTGATGGAATGGACTTTCTTCCAATACATCCTCTGATCGAGAAACGCTCGGTCCATTATACGTTAAATTAACCCCTAACGAACGTAATTGCTCGATTAAATCCGTGACTTCAGGCTGTGCAAAGTAAGAATGAATGGAACCAGCCATTTTTTCTCCGATTTCATCAATCGTTAATAAACTTTCTTCACTTGCCCCTTGTAATGCCTCGATTGTTTCAAAATGAGCCGCTAAAGTTTTCGCTGCTTTTGCTCCGACAAAACGAATGCCTAAACCAAATAAAAGACGTTCGAGTGAGTTCCCCTTAGAAGCTTCAATCGCCGCTAATAAATTATCGACTGATTTAGCACCCATTCGTTCTAACTCTAATAATTCATCCCGATTTAACCGGAACAAATCCGCAACCGTTTGAATAAGCTTATGTGAAAATAATTGCGCTACGACCTTTTCACCTAAACCATCTATATTCATCGCATTTCGCGAAACAAAGTGGATTAACCCTTCACGAACTTGTGCAGGACATTGAGGATTAATACATCTTAAAGCTACTTCACCCTCTAAACGAACAAGCTCACTTTCGCATTCCGGACAATGAGTGGGCATTAAAAATTCACGTTCGCTGCCATCACGTTTGTCCGTTAAAACATTGACAACTTCTGGAATAATATCTCCAGCCTTTTTGATAACAACTGAATCACCTAATTTTAAATCCTTCTCTCGAATGAGATCCTCATTGTGAAGAGACGCTCGCTTTACGGTCGTTCCTGCGACAATCACTGGGTCTAAAATCGCCGTTGGGGTCACAACACCTGTCCGACCAATACTCAATTCAATCTCTCTTAAAGTTGTTACGACTTCTTCAGCCGGAAATTTATAGGCAATCGCCCAACGCGGACTTTTAGCCGTAAAACCTAACTGTTCTTGCTGTTCAATTGAATCAAGTTTAATAACAATCCCATCAATCTCATAAGGGAGCTCCTGCCGCTTTTCTAACCAGCTCTGTACAAACTCGATCACTTCATCAATGCTTACGCAAAGGGCCGTTTCTTGATTGGTTTTAAATCCTAAATTCTTAATAAGTTGTAGTGCCTCAAAATGAGAGTTTAATTCGTCATTTTCAAGGTAACCAATCGAATACGAAAACATCGATAAGTTACGTTTCGAGGCAATTTTAGGGTTTAATTGCCTTAAGGAACCCGCTGCCGCATTACGAGGATTAGCAAATTTCTCCTCTCCCTCGGCCTCTCTTACTTCATTTAATTTTAGAAATGATTGTTTTGGCATATATGCTTCGCCACGAACTTCAATCGTCACGTCTTCTTTCAAACGTAATGGAATCGCTTGAACCGTCTTTAAATTATTTGTAATGTCTTCACCAATCGTTCCGTCCCCTCTTGTTGCCCCGCGCACAAAACGACCGTTCTCATACGTTAAAGAGACCGCTAACCCGTCAATTTTCAACTCACAAGTATAAGCAACGTCATCCCCCAGTTGATTGCGAATCCGCTTATCAAAATCACGCAAATCTTGTTCAGAAAAGGCATTACCGAGACTTAACATTGGCGTACGATGCTCCACTTTTTCAAAATAAGGGAGAGGATCTCCGCCGACACGAACCGTCGGAGAATCATCGGTGATTAATTCAGGGAATTGCTCCTCCAATTCAATTAATTGTTGGAGCTTTTGATCGTACTCGGCATCAGATACGACCGGATTATCAAGCACGTAATAATGATGCCCATACTCATTTAATACTTCTCTCAGCTCATTTATTTTAATTTCAGCCTCTTGTCTTTCCATAGCTTTCGTCCTTTCTTATTGCTTTGAAATCGGAGCAAATTTGGCAAATAAACGTTTAATCCCTGTTGGCTGTGGAAAAGCAATATCTAATTCTAATGAATCGCCTTCCCCTCTTAAACTTACGACCGTGCCAACTCCCCATTTCTTATGATTGGCTTTATCGCCGACCTTCCATTCAAATGTGTCTCCGCCTGTTTCTGTCATTTGTGGACGATGCGGGGTAGGAGCCTGTCGCGTTTGTGACCTAGACGTTTTCATCCACGCTGGTGTTGCTTTTTGCTCCTCGTGTAAAAGCTCAAGGCAATGTTCTGGCACTTCTTTAATAAATCTAGATGGTGGATTCGAATTAGTCCGACCATACATCGTTCTCAGCTTCGCATTTGTTAAATAAAGACGCTGCTCAGCACGCGTAATTCCGACATAGGCAAGGCGACGCTCCTCTTCCATTTCATCCTCTTCAAATAAAGACCGGCTATGTGGGAAAACACCTTCCTCCATCCCGATTAAGAACACGACAGGGAATTCTAACCCTTTGGCTGAGTGTAACGTCATTAGCGTAATCGCATCTTTCTTTTTCTCCTCTTCTTCCTCATCATCAAGTCGATCAATATCGGCGACAAGGGCTAAATCGGTTAAAAAGGCGACAAGGGTTTTGTCTTCGTTATTTTTTTCAAATTCTTGTGTTACCGTAATAAATTCATCGATATTTTCTAAACGACTTTGAGCTTCAATCGTCTGTTCATTTTTTAAAACATCACGATAGCCTGTCCGCTCCAATAAATCTTCCACTAGCTCTGTCACAGATAAATAATCTTGCATTTGAATCCAATGGCCAAGCTGGTCTCGGAATTCTCTGAGCTTCGTCATCGCACGTGGAGTTACACCGGTTTGCTCAATTTCCTGAAGTACCGAAAAAATCGAAAGCCCATTAGCAATCGCATAAGAAGCAAGCTTATCAACCGTTGTCGCTCCAATTCCACGCTTAGGGACATTGACAATTCTTCTTAAACTAATATCATCATCCGGATTAGAAATCAGACGAAGATACGCAAGTACGTCCTTAATTTCTTTCCGATCATAGAATTTTGTCCCACCGACAATGTTGTATTCGATATTAGACTTCACAAAAAATTCCTCAATCACACGGGACTGAGCATTCGTCCGGTATAAAACAGCAACTTGAGAATTATTAAAGCCTTCTTCTCTCGTTGCTTCACGCACTTTTTCGACAACAAACTGAGCTTCTTCCTGCTCCGTTCCTGCTGCGTAATAATTAATTTTATTTCCTTGATCATTTTCCGTCCAAAGATTTTTCGGTTTTCGGTTACGGTTATTGCCAATGACTTGATTCGCCGCCTCTAAAATCGTTTTCGTTGAACGATAATTTTGTTCAAGTAAAATGACCGTAGAGGTTGGATAATCTTCTTCAAAGGAAAGAATGTTCGCAATATCCGCTCCACGCCAGCGATAAATCGACTGGTCGGAATCCCCTACGACACAAAGGTTTTGATATTTATCACTGATCATTTGGACGAGTAAGTACTGAGCTCGGTTTGTATCTTGGTACTCATCCACTAAAATGTATTGGAATTTGCGTTGGTAAAACTCTAACACCTCGGGCACTTGCTTAAACAAATCGATCGTTTTCATAATCAGATCATCAAAGTCCATCGCATTATTGTTTTTTAAACGCTTCTGATATTCAACATACACTTCTGCTGCAGTTTGCTCATACAGCTGGGTTGCACTCGCGACAAACTCTTTTGGTTTTGTTAGTTCATTTTTGGCACTGCTAATCGTTCCAAGAATACTTCTTGCATCAAACTTTTTTGGATCTAAATTCTTTTCTTTTAAAATTTGCTTAATAACCGAAAGCTGATCGGCTGAATCAAGAATCGTAAAGTTACGACTGTAGCCAATCCGGTCGACATCTCGTCTTAAAATGCGCACGCACATAGAGTGAAAAGTTGAAATCCAAATATCTTCCGCTACTGGTCCAACAAGTTTTGCGACACGATCCTTCATCTCACGTGCCGCTTTATTTGTAAAAGTAATCGCTAATACATTCCACGGAGCAATTCCTTTCTCACGTAATAAATAGGCAACCCGGTGCGTTAACACTCTCGTCTTTCCACTTCCAGCTCCAGCCATCAAAAGCAACGGTCCTTCCGTATGCTTCACCGCAGCCTTTTGCTCTGGGTTCAAACCCGCTAGCATTTTATCGATAATTCGTTCTTGCATACGCTCACCACCAAACAAATGTTCTTATTTTATCATAATAGATTTCTATCTTTATTGCAATGCACCTTTAACAGCCGAAACCGTTTTTAAGGCTGCCTCAAAATCTTCATATATTAAATTCCCAATGACAATCGTATCCGCATAAGCGGCCATTTGTCTCGCCTGCTCTTCGGAACGAATGCCCCCACCATAAAAGAGCTTCGTTTGTTCTAATACCGCTGACACTTGTTTCACTGTATCCACATCGCCATATGTGCCACTATATTCTAAATAAAAAACAGGGAAACGATAAAGATTTTCAGCCATTCTTGCATACGCAATAATGTCATCTTGCTCTAAATCAACCTTCGCTTCTGTTAACTCAGCAACCTTTGAATCACGATTTAAAACACAATAGCCTTCCATCACGACTTCATCCCAATTCATAATCGCCCCAAACTCTTTAATCGCTTGATGATGTCGGCCTAAAATCCATTCTCTTTTTTCACTATTCATCACAGACGGAATAAAAAAGTAATCACAGCCTGGAGTAATCGAATCGACATTAGATACTTCAAGTGCACATGAAATCGCATAGCGACGTACTTTAGCCATTACGTGTAACGTATTATCAAGAGTCACTCCATCCGTGCCTCCAATAATAATTCCATCTGTTCCCGATTCACAAATCATTTCTATTTGTTCATCCGTCAACGCCCGATTCGGATCTAATTTAAAAACATGACGCCACTCTTGATAGTTTAGCATCTCAATCTCCTACTTCCCTACAATCTTTTTAACCATTCTACTCCAATTAAAATAGACTTATTCTGTTCGTCATTATATCAAAGATAAAGACTGTTGTCGTTGCTTCTTCCCCGTTATCCTGTGACCAAATTGTAGAAAAGAATGGGAATGAGATTCTTTTTTCATATAACAGTAGTGGGTAAACCGGAGTTGACGGCTTTACTCGGCTCTTTTTTCACACCAACGTCGACCAAGCCGCAGTTTCCGTTTAATATTTACTTTTCTTCTCTTCCCATAAAAAAAAGACAACAAAGCTTTCATAAGCACTTTGTCGCCTTTTTTATATCAATTTACTCAATCATTAATTACAACTAGTTTATCTTCGACTGATGTTCGTTTCTTTGCTTTTGGGACGATTTCATAATAACCGATATGCAAAGTTGCCACGATTTTTTCTCCCGGCTGAACCCCTACTGCTTCTCTAAAAATAGGATCGAGATTATAGGCATTTGTTTTCCAACAAACTCCTATTCCTTTTTCCCAAGCTAATAATTGGAAGTTTTGAATCATAGCGGATACGGCACAAATATCCTCTTCCCACTTTTTCTGTCTAGGGTCCTCTGGCATGACTACTAAAAGGTGCAACGGTATATCTTGATAATACTTTTCCATCGCCGCAGCCTTATTCTCTTTTTGCTCGGCATTATATGTGTCAATCACGGCGTCTGCAAATTTCTTTTTTCCTTTTCCTTCAAAAGCAATAAAACGCCACGGCTCACGCTTTCCATGATTCGGAGCATATACGGCGTCATTTAAAAGCTCCACCATGTCCTGAAGTGGGATTGGATCTGTTTTGAAATCCCGTATGCTTCGACGCTCACGAATTAATGTCGAAAGCGTACTCACTTTTTCATTCATAAAAACTCCCATTTTAAGCACCACCTATTCATCATTCTTTTATCGGCACCAATTAATATTGATAATCATTTTCACTTATAACTATAGTATAAAGGGACAAGTTATGAAGAGCAAGTCTCGAGAACACTTTGCTTGTTTGCTTGCTTTCTAAGTAAAAACGTATCTAACTTTTCTAATAGATAAACAAATGAAAAAGAGGGCTAAATGTACAAAAAAACCATTTCGAAAAATCAAAATGGTTTTTTACTATAAATTCAATTATTATTTGGGACGAATAATAACGGCTGTTCCATAGGCAATAATCTCAGAGGCATTTGCCATAACCGTTGAGGTTTGCATCCGAAACCCGATGATTGCATTAGCCCCTTTTTTCTCAGCAGCTTTTTTCATTCTTTCCACTGCCAAACTGCGAGCTTCTTCCATCATTTCGCTGTAGCCTCTTATCTCTCCGCCAACTATTCCTTTTAATGAAGCTGTAATATCGCGTCCGATATGTTTCGTTTGCACTGTTCCACCTTCTACAAAACCTAATACTTCTTCAACCGTATAGTTTGCTACTTCATTTGTTGTGACAACTAACATCTTGCCGCCCCCTTTTATTAAACCTATATTATCTAATTCTATTTACGTCGCCTGCAGACAAATGGTTTCATTTTTGAAGAATATTTACCTATCAATCAACATCTAGCCATTTTAATTTCTATCGGTTATTCTTGAATGCCTATATGAGTAAAGTTAGTGACGTCAAACAAGCCTCTATCTGTTAATTTAAGCGCCGGAATAACTGGGAGTGCTAAAAAGGACAAGGTGATAAACGGGTTCCAGCCACCCTCAAAACCAATCTCCTCTAAGGCACGGTCGATCTTTTTCAAACGGGCATAAACTTCTTCAAATGGTTTTAAGCTCATCAACCCAGCTAACTCTAATGGTAACGATGCTAAAATCTCGTCTCCCTTTATGACCGCAATTCCACCACGAATGTCTCTTACATGAGTGATTGCTGTATATAAACTTTTATCATCGACACCACAAGCCACGATATTATGAGAATCATGGGCAACGGTTGAAACAATTGCTCCTTCTTTTAAAGGTATCCCTTGGACAATTCCAACCCCGACATGACCAAGATTATGATGACGTTCAACGACGACCTGCTTTAAGAGCTGCTTTTCAACTGAGCTTTTAAACAACCCGTCCTCAACATCCACTTCTTCTTTTAAATGTTCCGTAATAATCGAGCCTGGTTTTGTCCGAATAATATTGGCCTTTTTGCCTTTTTCAAGTGGCAATGCTAATGATTCAAAAGTAAAATCGCGTAAACGTACACTATCAGTTAGTGAGAGAGGTGGGTCTACTTGATGACGTAATTCGGTTATTAACTGACCAGCTTCAGCGACCTTCTCCCCTCTCACAAAAACTTGTTCAATTTCAAGATTTTCTAAATGACTCACAATCAAAACGTTTGCTTCATACCCTGGGGCAATCGCTCCTTTTTCTTTAAGGCCAAAACATTCAGCTGCATTTAGACTCGCCATTTGTATCGCTTGAAGCGGTTCAACTCCATGTTGAATCGCTAAACGAATACTTGCATCAATGCTTCCTTTTTCAACTATATCATCCAAATGTTTATCATCGGTTGAAAATACACAACGTCTTGCATTAGCAGTAGTTAAGATAGGCAGTAACGCTTCAACATCTTTGGCTGCTGTCCCTTCTCTCATTAACAAGTACATCCCTCGTCTAAGTCTTGCTAATCCTTCTTCTGCCGTTACTGCTTCATGATCATTGCGGATTCCCGCCGTCATATATGCATTTAATCCATCCTCATTAAGGCCAGCTGCATGACCATCAATTCCTGCTCCATTCTTTTTAGCAATATTCAGCTTTTGAAGCATTGATTCATCACCGGAAAGGACGGCAGGGTAATCCATTACTTCTCCTAAACCGTGTACTTCCTTATTTTGAAATAATAAATCAATATCATTGATCGTTAAATCAGCGCCATTATTCTCAAAGGAGGTCGCTGGTACACATGATGGGGCCATTATTTTTACATCTAGAGGCAAATCCTTAGAAGCATTGACCATGTATTGGACCGCATTTAATCCACCGACATTGGCAATTTCATGAGGATCAGCCATGACCGTTGTGACGCCTCTTGGAACGACGATTTTCGCGAACTCTTCTGGGGGGACCATCGCAGATTCGATATGAACGTGACCATCAATAAAAGCAGGAGAAATGTATTGACCGTTCAATTCGACGACCTCTTTTGCTTCCTCATACGAACCAATTCCAACGATATAACCATTTTTTATCGCCACATCTGCCTCATAAAGCGATAATGTAAACACATCAATGATTTTTCCATTTTTTAAAATTAAATCAGCCTCTTCTGTTTTAGCTGCTGCTGCAATCTTATCTTTCAACTCATTTTGATGAACCATAAGCACACCCGCCTCATTATGTATTTTTCCTATTGTAGTATGATTTGATTCAAAATGCACCTGGTTCGTGAGGAAATCACCGGAAAGGATTTATATCAATCCTTTGCTTTTAAGACAATTAAGTTGAGGCATTGGCTTCTTTAGGTCGCTCCTCCCTCTTTTTTCACACTCTGTGTTGTCTTCGCTCCTAATTATGTTAATAACTAACCCCAATA
>NZ_ALPT02000072.1 GCF_000292245.2 Alkalihalobacillus alcalophilus ATCC 27647 = CGMCC 1.3604
TGCTCGGCTTTTTCATTACCTATTACACTTTTTTCGCACCCTAATTCCCCCAACTCACCTTTTTCATTACCAATCCCCACCAACAAAAAAGAACCATCTCAAATGGTCATAATAACCTTTTGAGACAGTCCTGCTCTCTAATCTAAATCTAGTCCATTTTCAGCGGTACTCTTAATAATACTCTCAAACTTAAGCTCCTGGTGGCATGTCTCTTTCGTCATGACGCCGGTCTAAATTTACGAATTTATTATATTCTTTTACGAATGCCAGTTCGACCGTCCCAACTGGACCGTTACGTTGTTTCGCGATAATAATCTCGATAATGTTTTGGTTTTCAGATTCTTTATCATAATAATCATCACGATATAAAAAGGCAACGATATCGGCATCTTGCTCGATACTTCCTGATTCCCTGATATCTGACATCATTGGACGTTTATCTTGCCTTGATTCTACCCCACGCGATAGCTGTGAAAGGGCAATAACCGGCACTTCTAACTCCCTCGCAATCCCCTTCAAGGTACGTGAAATCTCAGACACTTCCTGTTGTCGATTTTCGCCACTACGGCCATTTCCTTGAATGAGCTGCAAGTAGTCAATCATAATCATTCCCAGGCCACTTTCTTGTTTTAAACGGCGGCATTTCGCTCGAATTTCCCCGACTTTGATTCCAGGGGTATCATCAATATAAATACCAGCTTTTGCTAAGCTTCCCATGGCCATCGTTAGCTTTTGCCAATCCTCAGACGTCAAGGCTCCGGTTCTCATCCGTTGGGCATCGATATTGCCTTCTGCACACAGCATACGTTGCACAAGCTGACTCGCTCCCATCTCCAAACTAAAAATCGCAACATTTTCACTCGTCTTTGTGGCGACGTTTTGAGCGATATTTAAAGCAAAGGCTGTTTTACCAACAGAAGGTCTGGCCGCGACAATAATTAAATCGTTTCGCTGAAAGCCAGCTGTCATTTTATCAAGCTCAACAAAGCCGGTTGGAATCCCGGTAATATCGCCTTTTTGATTTTGAAGCATTTCAATGTTTTCATACGTTTCAACAAGCACGTCTTTGATGGAAACAAAAGCACTTGTATTTTTACGTTGAGCTACATCTAAAATCGTTTTTTCGGCATCATCTAAAATGGCATCCACTTCGTCTTCACTCGTGTATCCTTCTGCAGCAATATTGGTGGCCACCCGGATAAGACGTCTTAAAACCGATTTTTCTTCAACGATACGGCTATAGTACTCGACATTGGCGGCAGTAGGGACAGCATTTGCCAAATCAGCCAAATAAGCCATTCCACCAATGTCATCTAGCCATTTTCGGTCTTGGAGCTCTGAGGTCAACGTAACTAAGTCAACAGGTTCTCCTTTTTCGGCAAGATCAAGCATGATTTCATAGATTCGTTGATGAGCCGCTCGGTAAAAATCTTCTGGTTGTAAACGCTCAGATGCCGTAACAAGAGCCGTATCTTCTAAAAAGATCGCCCCTAATACAGCTTGCTCAGCTTCTATATTTTGCGGTGGTGTGCGGTCAGCAAATAAATCACTCATACTCGATTTTCCTTTCTTAGGAATCGCTCTGTTAACGATAATTTTCTCTTATTGTTCGACAACATGAACCTTAACAGTAGCAATAACCTCTGGGTGAATTTTAATTGGGACATTTGTATAGCCTAAAGAACGAATCGGATCATCAAGCAAAATTTTACGTTTATCTACTTTTAATTTCATAGAAGCTAATGTCTCCGCAATTTGTTTAGTTGAGACAGCTCCGAATAAACGGCCACCTTCACCTGATTTTGCCTTGATTGTCACTTCCGCTGCTTCTAACTTTGCTTTATACGCTTTCGCTTCCTCTAGCTCTTCTTCTGTCTTTTTTTGAGCACTTTTCTTTTTCGCCTCTAAATCTTTTACATTCGAGTTCGTTGCTTCTACTGCCAAGTTTTTTGGAAATAGGAAATTACGGGCATACCCTTCTGATACGTTTTTCACTTCGCCTTTTTTTCCTTTTCCTTTTACATCACTTAAGAATATGACTTTCACTTTAATTTCCCCCTTCTAATGTTTCGTCAATCACTTCTTGCAATTTTACTTTTGCTTCTTCTATTGTAACATTTTCTATTTGAGTAGCAGCATTTGTCAAATGGCCACCACCACCTAAATGTTCCATAATGAGTTGAACATTTACGCTCCCTAAAGAGCGTGCACTAATCGAGACACAGCCATCCGTACGGTTGGAGATAACAAAGGAGGCGTCGACCCCTTTCATCGTTAACAACGTATCCGCCGCTTGGGCAATCGTTACCTGATTAAATATATCATTCTCATCAGCCACAGCAATCGCATATCCTTGGCGATAATATTCCGTATTTTCGACCAGCTGTGCTCTTTTCACATAATGATCCAAATCTTCTTTTAACAAATTCTGAACAAGTGTCGTATCCGCCCCATTAGAACGTAAATAAGAGGCCGCATCAAAGGTTCTTGCTCCTGTACGATTTGAAAAACTTTTTGTATCAACAACAATTCCAGCTAAAAGAGCCGTCGCTTCTAAACGATCGAGCTTCAATTTCTTTGGTTGATATTCTAATAACTCTGTGACAAGCTCTGCTGTTGAGGAGGCATAAGGTTCCATATATACAAGAACAGGATCATTAATAAATTCCTCGCCACGGCGGTGATGATCAAGGACAACAATTCGCTCAACCCGCTCTAATAATTTCTCTTCAATCACCATACTTGGCTTATGTGTATCAACAATGACAAGTAATGTCTTTTCTGATATTTCCTCTAACGCTTCCTCTGGAGTAATAAATTGCGACCATAAATGATCATGAACTTCAATTTCCTCCATTAATCGTCCCACATCATGATTAACGTCGTTAGGGTCTAAAATCACATAGCCTTCCTTTTGGTTCACTTCCGCAATTTTTAACACACCTATCGCGGCACCTATCGCATCCATATCAGGATTTTTATGACCCATCACCATCACTTGATCACTATCTAAAACAAAATCACGTAACGCGTGCGAGATAACCCGTGCACGCACGCGCGTCCTTTTCTCGACCGCATTCGATTTTCCACCATAAAAACGGAACTTTCCATTTTTCTGCTTGATCGCGACTTGATCTCCACCTCGACCTAATGCTAAATCTAAGCTTGATTGAGCCAGTTGACCTAATTCGCGAATTGATGTATCCCCCGTACCAATTCCAATACTTAACGTCAGTGGGACTTTTTCTTTTCCTGAAATTTCACGAACTTGGTCTATAAGCTCAAATTTATTTTGTTCAATCTTTGTTAAAACTCGATGATTCATAATCGCAATAAACCGGTCTGAGGATGTTCGTCTGAGAAAAATATCATACTCCTGTCCCCAATTATTAACCGCTTGAGTGATTTGACTAACTAACTTACTCCGAACTTGTTCCTCTAATCCTTGAGTCACATCATCATAGTTATCAAGCAAAAGAAAGGCAACGACCGTTTGCGTGTTAACAAATAACTTTTTTGTTTCCTCTACTTCTGTTACATCAATAAAATAAAACAGGCGCTCATCTTGTTTTAACTGGACATGATAGAAACTTGAATTGATCGAGATAATCTCTTCCTCTAAATTCTCTTCAATCATCTCAACTAACTTTTCATGGACTTCTTGTAAATCTTCACCGATCGTCTCTTTATGGATAATCGAGCTTACAAACGGATTCATCCACTGAATTTTTAAATGCTCGTTATAAAGAAGCATTCCAACAGGTAGATTCAAAACCGCTTCTTCTCCAGCCTTTTGGACACGGTAAGAAAGAGTCGAAACATACTCTTCCATATCTTTGATAAACGCATCTTTGGCTTGCCAAGCATAAATCAATAGACCTACTAACAGAATGAAAGTAATAAGACCGAGCTTCCAATTATAAAATGTTACGATCCCTACTAATAATCCGGTGAAAATAAACAAGCCGATTACATGATATCCAGACAAGTGTCTCAGTAAGAACTTCGGCATATGGTCAGCTCCTATTTTTTCTTCTTATTCTTAATCCACGTTCGTAAATCAAAACCTAGATCAATAATCCCTAGAATTTTGACAATTTCCATTAATGGTGCAAAGAAAATACAAACAACGACAAGGACAATAGGCCACGATTTAGACTTATTGACGGTATAAAAATAGTTAAAAATAAAACTAAATCCTTGCACAATCATTACAAATCCAAGAAGAAAGTAAAGATTAGTAATGGCTAAAAACATCGTTGTTCCTTCTTCAAAACCAATCATGGAAAGAATCATCACGATTAAAAAATACCAAATAAAGGAACGTGGAAACTTCCACTCTCTAAAAGGTGGCATCTTCTTATACTTAAATCCGAGACGTTTAAGTACTATGTTACTTAAAGCAACCGTTATAACGGCTAAGGTAATCCCGCTCATCACTATCATCAGGGGAGCTAAATAAAGGAGCAAATCAGCCATTTGATACATTTGTTCAATCGCTTCTGTGTTCCCCATCGAACCTAAAGTCGACTTAACAAAGTCAATTTGTAAATACATTGAATCGCGACCAGCTGTCATTGGATCAATCCCAAATATTGCTGCACTAACGACATAAGCTATAACCATCACGGTCGTAAAGGTCAAACCAGCTCCCAGTATTTGAGAAAAACCACCTAAATTACGACGATAAATCTCTCCGATCACAAGACCGCTCGTTCCAAAAAATAAAGCGATTAATAACCCAAGTGGTCCGGTTAAAATAAGAGCTAAAAACATCGCCACAAGCCACGTAATTCCATTTGCTTTTAAGCCAGCCCGAACTCCAAATATAATAAAAGGTAATGGTAAAAACCATAAAAATAAAATTCCTAATATAGGGATAAATAATGTAGCTAAAAGAATAATTGAAAAAAGCGCCGCCATCATCGCTCCTTCAATTAACGTTCGTCGTCGTTCCACTCGTTCACCTCATTTTGCCAAACTCATAAATTTCAGCTTCTTCAAGTTGAAGATGTTCCAAGGTAAACTAAAGCATCCTCTTCCTAATAAAATACGCAAAAATGAACGCAATTATCGAAACATCTTTCACAGTTTTCCATATCTTTGTCTATTTTAGCTTATTTAAGTCTTAAGGGAAAGCGATCACCTATTATATAAAGTAAAAACCCCCATAATGGAGGTTCCCGACAATCGAAAAAATAGCTCATTTCTTTCCGTTCACAGCAGCGAAAACAAACATCGCCTTTATTCTTTTTTCCACCCGTTTTTTTGATATTACCTTAAGATGAAAATGGCTTCCTTTTACGCTCTTAAACAGCCGGTTGGGAGTGAAGCCTAAACAACCTATTTTATATTTTCACTTAAGCTGTCGCTTTTTTATTGACTTTCCCAAGTAAATAAGCGACCAAAAATCCAAAGATAAAAGTAACGATACAAATGCTGATTTCTACTAAAGTTGCTGGAATGCCAGGATAAACAACAAACAAAGAACCGGCAACTGCTCCAATCATGACCGCATAAGTTAAACTCTTATGATAATAGAAGAAATAACGAACGATTTTACTCGTGATTAACAACCCAAGTAAAACACCACAACCAACCGTAATTAAAATCGGCATATTAAAAGTTGAGACTGCCTCGATAATCGTGGCATAAACACCTAAAATTAAAAACACTAACGAGCCACTAATTCCTGGTAAGATCAGGGCTGTACTCGCAAGCCAACCAGATAAAAAGAGCAATACATATGTTTGCCACGTGAAAATTTCAATAATATTCCCTTTATCCTCACCAGCTAACGCCGTTAAGCCAACTAATGTTAAGGCAATCAAAAGCAAAATATAATGTTTGGCTCCAAATTCCTTTTTATAATCAACATCCCTTAATAGGGTAGGAACAATCGCCAAAACGAGACCCATAATAAAAAAGAACGTTGGATGTGGCTGATGTTCAATTAGCCACCCAATTGCACGTGCCGCAATTAATATCGCAGCCCCCATCCCTAGACCAATATTAATTAGAAACATGCAATGACGTTTCCACTCTCTTGTCGTAATTCCATTAATCGCTTCAATTAACCTTTCATATAAACCAATTAATAGAGCAACTGTCCCTCCACTTACACCAGGAATGACTTCAGTAAGTCCAATTAACATTCCTTTAAAAAAACGATCCAACTTAAACACAAACTCAAATCCTTCCTATCCTCATCTCTTCATTTCATCAAGCTTGTTTCACTTTACTAATAGTATCATTTTTTTTCTCAAAAAAGCATCGAGTTTTGTCAAAGATATTAAAAGAGAAAACACATGATTACTTTTTATTTGAGCGATATTTTACAAGTATTCAAACCAACTACATTTCCTTAAATCCACTTGCTCTTCTTTGATAAAAGGAACACCTTCTTTTTCAAGCAGCTCCCTTTGTGGAACACCTAAAAAGACTGATTCAGGTGGTAAAATCCCATCTTTTTTCACGACTCGGTGAGCAGGCACATCATCGGGTGCTTTACTTAAGGCCCAGCCGACCATACGAGCATGATGGGGAGCTTCCAAATAACGAGCAATTTGTCCATAAGTAGCAACTTCTCCCTTTGGTATCTGTTTCACCGTTTTATAAACCCGTTGAAAAAATGGCTCCATTTATTATCTCCCCCTCAAAATTAAACAATTTTCTGTGTATAAATCGACTGTAACTGCATGATGTTAATAATATACTAGAAAGAGACTAATATTCCTTAAGATTATAACTCACTATCCTTTTCATCTGCTCATTTAAACGTTATTATAAGATTATACTTATAGATATTTTTTCGTTTGATATAAATTGAAGGAGGCTTCTCTTTTGAAAAAGGTAATACCTATTAAACAAATCCTTAAAATTATAGGGATTGTCGCTTTTATTGTACTTGCTTTTGTCTATTTCTCTGCTCTAATGCCGATTTTATTTGCGATACTTGCGGCCTTAATTGTAGAACCCTTTGTACGGTTGCTCCAAAAGTGGTTTAAAAGCCAAAAACGGTTATTACCTGTTACAATTGTTTTTTTAACATTTCTCTTTATTAGTTCAACCATACTTTATTTTACAATTGCCCGAGTTTATAAATCCTTTTATGAATGGTCACTGCAAATCCCTCAATATGCACTAGAGCTTCAAAAATTTATTGATGACTTTATTATTGAGTTCAATTCATTGATTGCAGAATTCCCACAAGCAAATGTCATTATTCAAGAATTAGAGAACCAATCCGCCGGCTTATTCGATACCGCTGTCCGGATGACATCTCAGCTTGTAACAATGATCGGCACATGGTTACAGTCGATTCCGAATCTATTATTTGTCTCATTAATTTTCTTAATCACCTTTTTCTTAATCAGTCTTGATTTACCAAGATTGACTAAAATGTTTTTCCAACTATTTAAACCAGAAACGTCAACGAAGTTACAATACATTTCTCAAAAAATGGGGACGGTTTTTCTTGGTTATTGGAAGGCTCAATTTATCCTTTCTGTTGGTGTATTTATTGTTACATACATTTCATTACAATTTATCGCACCAGAACTTGCTCTATTTATGTCTTTCTTTATCTGGATAGTCGATATTATCCCACTTTATGTAGGGCCGGCTTTAATTTTAGTACCATGGGGTATTTTAGCGATGATTTTAGGGGCCTCTCAACAAGGGATACAATTAATGGTGTTAGCACTCGTTCTCCTTATCTTACGCCGAATTATTGAACCGAAAGTTTTAGGAGATTCGATTGGATTAGCCGCCTTACCAACTGTGCTATCTATGTACTTCGGGTTTATCTTTGGTGGGGTAATGGGGCTAATTGCCGGTCCATTCGTTTATATCGCCTTTAAATCAGCGATTGAAGCAGGCTTATTTACCTCTTCAAAAGAAGAACAACAAGAAGCCTCAGATAATGATGAACCTGATGACCCAACACCAGAAACGATTTCCGAAAAGCCAACTCTATAAACAAAAACTCCCCTTCTATTGTCATGATACATTAGGGGAGTTTTTTTATGGATGATTTTTTCTTTGCCAATAATGGATCGCTAATTGTGTTCGATCACGTAGTTCTAATTTATCTAAAATAATCGATAGGACATTCCTAACCGTTCCTTCACTTAAAAATAACTGCGTTGCAATTTCTTTATTTGATAATCCTTCCACAACAAGCTCGACAATTTCCGTTTCCCGTTCCGTTAATCCTTTGAAAATCTCTTGATCAGGTCGCATTAATGTTTGAAAAACATCACTTGCCAATACGGTTGAACCCGATTTTAAGGCCCGAATTTGTTCTGCCATATGATCAATTGATGTTGACTTCAATAAATAACCTTGGGCACCAGCTTTCAAAGCGAGCCGAATATTTCTTTCATCTTGAAAGGTCGTCAGCATCATGATTTGAATGTTTGGCCATTTTCGTTTGATTACTTTAGTACTTTCAATCCCATTCAGAACAGGCATTTGGATATCCATTAAAATAAGCTCAGGTTGCACATCTTCACAATACTGAACGGCTTCCTGACCATTACTGACAACCCCAAGAACCGTGAAGTCATTCTCCTTGTTTAATAACAATTGTAAACTTTGACAGACAAGCGGATCATCATCGACAATTAATATTCTCAAGACTCTAACTCCTCTCGATTGGTAGCACACAGACTAATAAGAAACCATTTGAACGATCGCTCGTCAAACTACCTTTCAACGTACGGGCACGAATTTGCAAACTTCTAATCCCACTTCCATTATTCTCTTTCCTTTGAACCGTACCATTATCTTGAATACGTAATCTTACAATCGTATCCGTTACATCTAATTCAACATCCGTTTTAGTCGCATTACTATGCCTTGCAACATTTGTTAAAGCTTCCTTTAAAATAGCCTCCAGCAAAACCCATACATGAACCGGAACCAGATCCAAATCGCCTACATAACGAAAACC
This sequence comes from Alkalihalobacillus alcalophilus ATCC 27647 = CGMCC 1.3604, assembly GCF_000292245.2. Taxonomy (GTDB): domain Bacteria; phylum Bacillota; class Bacilli; order Bacillales; family Bacillaceae_D; genus Alkalihalobacillus; species Alkalihalobacillus alcalophilus. The sequence continues at coordinate 8,957 of NZ_ALPT02000072.1, forward strand.
TATCTTCAATGGTTTCGCCTCTTCAACAATTCGTTCTAATCTCTCAATCCCGATAAAAGTAACAGGCGTCATATTATGAACGGTGTCCCTAAGTCTCTTTGTACTCCGATGTAACCTTTCTTTTACTTGAGCGAGCATTTCTTTCGCCCTTTCTGGATCATCAACAAGTTCGTAAGCCTGGAGGGCCAATAAGGAGCCGGTTAGATCATGCCCTAAATGATCATGAAGCTCTCGCGAAATTCGGTTACGCTCTTTTACTTCGGCCGCTTGGGCCACCTCACTATGGGCTTCTAACAGATCGAGCTTCACTTGCTCTAGCTCATATCGGCTCCTTCGCTCATTATCAACCTCTAATAAGGACTCTCTACGATTTTTAATCGCATAGAAGGCAAACGCTCCAAAAAAGAGCGATTGTAGTAAGTACCAAAAGAGGCTGCCAGTTAAATCACCTAATACTAGAGCAATCAATCCAATAGGAAATACAAATAACCATTTCCCTTTTAGAAAAGCTTCAAATAAAGGCATTGAAAGCCCAAAAACAAAAGCAGGGTAAGAAATGATAAAAACCAAACACATCACTATATCTATACTAACCGTCCATACAGGCATCAAATAGCGATAACGTAAACAAACCATAATCGCTAGTAAGATAATTAAAAGAAAACCCTCGATCCCATACTCCCCTACATACCAAAGATGTGTAAGAACTAATAAATTTAGAAATCGCCATCCATTTACAAACCAAATGGGGTCCTCCAATTTTTCCATCTCACACATCTCCTCTCGAAAAAAGTTATTCACATGTGGATAACTTTTTTTATTGGATCCTTCTTATACTACCTAATATTAAAAAGATAACCGCGTATAATATAAGCATACCATTAACTAACAGAAAATCGCTCAAATCTTCTCCGATTACAATCCAATTTAACCCTTCCATTAGCCAATAAGTCGGGAAAATTACCGCTAACCTTGCTAACACATCCGGCATCATTTCGATCGGAATTAACAAGCCCCCCAATAAAGCGAATAAACTAATCATTGAGATAAAAATCAGAAAAGAAGTCTCTTTACTACGAAAAAAGGAGATCCAAGCTAACGCAAAAGCTAAAGCCATTAAACTAAAGGAAAGGAATAACCCAAATAATAAAAATGGCTGATAGAGCTCTTGCCCATAAATCAGTCCACCATAAACAACTACAAAACTTTGAATGACCATAATGATAAAATAAGCAAGTAAATTTTGTGACAAATACTGAAAATGAGTGATCGGGGCAACTGCTAACCTTTTCACAACTCCTCTAGTACGATCTTCAAGAATAATACTCGTTAAACGCATACTAACAAACAGAATTAAAATCCCAAAATACTGATAACCAAAAGGCAAAAGTGGCCAATATTCAGCTGCTGGTAAAAAGATACAAACAACGGGCGCTAACATTAAAAACAACATATTGGTTTTGTTTGAAAAGCTTCTCTTTAAGGCATACTGAAAAATCGTCACTTTATTTTTCTCCTTCCGATCAAAAACATGATCATAAATGTCACAACAATTGCTCCTATTAAGATAAGGACATTAAACCATGCCTCACTTCCATTCCCCATTTGCTGATACCAAATCGCTTCTGCCGATAAAACGAGCGGATTTATATACGTATTAACAAAGGTAAAGAAAGCATGATCGGGCATCGGGAAAAACAAACCAGCCAAAACAATAAATCCAACTCCATAAACCTCACTTAATCTCTCAGCAATTTTGTAGTTTTTGACCGAAAAAACAAAGATTAAGCAAATAATGCTAGATAAAATCGCCATTAACGAGATGACAAATACAGCCCACAACCAACTTCCCCAGTTCACTCCTAATACGAGCTCGCTGTAAATAACTAAAATAAGACCGAGGATAATGGAATAGAGCGTTCCACACATTGAGATTGAAAAAGCGTACATCGTCCGATTAAACGGTAAGACCTGTATACGCTCCTTTCGTTCTGAGAAGAAATCGGGGTGTATATAAGCCATCACAACCACTCCTCCAAAAAACTGAAAAGCAAGTGTCATTAAGATAGCTGATTCATTAATGATAGGTACGCCTGTTTCGGTTGTTGTACCTTTAAAGATAAAAGCAAAGACGGTAATTAATACTAATGGGACAACCAATAAAAGCAATAAGGAAATATAATCTCGTAATAACCTTAAAGCCGTATAAGGTACAGTGGAAAGAACTCGCATTAGCTCTCCCCCCCATCTCTTAACTTTTTCCCTGTTAATGTTAGGAAAACATCCTCCAAGTTCGGTTTGTCTGCTTGAATACCTATGATCCCAACATGTTCTTTAACAATGGACAAAATCCGGTCAAAATGCCCTGCACCAGCTGTAGAAATAACATGAATTTCGTTTCCAATCGTTGTGACTTGTTTAACTCCAGCTAAACCTTTAATTTGCTCCAATGGTACTTGTTCTGCATTGATGACTTCAATTTTTATTTTCTCTTCATGCTGAATGTTTTTAATTAACTCCTGCACTGTTCCTTCTGTAATAATTTGTCCTTGGTCCATAATCACAACTCTTGACGCAATCGCTTCGACTTCTTCCATATAATGAGTCGTATATAAAATCGTCGTCCCTCGTCTTTTTAATTCCCTAACTGCTTCTAAAATATGATTTCTCGATTGTGGATCAATTCCAACAGTTGGTTCATCCATAATCAAAAATTGAGGATGGTGGGTCAGGGCACAGGCAATATTTAAACGACGTTGCATCCCTCCCGAAAACTTAGTAGGAAGTTCTTTTGCATGTTCCGTCAAACCAACAAATTCCAACGCTTCCTCGACTCTTTTTTTACGTAACTCCCCTTTTATTCCGTAAACACCGGCAAAGAAGTTAAGATTCTCCTTAGCCGTTAATTCAGGGAAAACGGTAATTTCTTGTGTCACAAGCCCTAACTTTTCTTTATTTTTATTTTTAAAAGGCTGCTTCTCTTCATCAAAAAGCACAATCGTTCCTTGGTCAATTGGAACCATGCCCGTTAGGCTTTTAATAAGTGTTGTTTTACCAGCCCCGTTTGGTCCAAGTAACCCTATAATTTCGCCTTTTTGTATCTCTAAGTCAATATAATCCAACACCACTTTAGAACCATATCTTTTCACAATTCCTTGCATCGAAGCAATCGTCATTACAATCACCCTTTTCTTTATTGATTACCTTAAGTATGACAAGAAAGGGATATTGACAATAGTTACATTTGTCATCGAAATGTGCGGGAGGGCTTTTCATGACTAGTTATCGGTTATTCATACCTTAATCCCGCACAGCTCGGCTTTTTATTACCTATTCCGATTTATTCGCACCCTAATTCCGCCCATTTCAAGTTTTCATTACCTATTCATGCTTATTCGCACTTTAATTCCGCCAACTCTGCTTTTTCATTACCTATTCCCACTTATTCACACCTAATTCCGCTCATTTCAAGTTTTCATTACCTATTCATGCTTATTCGCACCTTAATTCCGCACTTCTCCCATTTTCAACCTATCCTCACTTATCTACACTCACTGCTTACCTCCTTTTCCTTTGCTCTTTTAATACGATTAATTGTTCGATCACAGTTTGAAAGTTTTCCTTTTGTTCTTCTAGCTCACTCCGAAATGTGCGAAATGGATCCCCGTCACTTCGAATACGCTCTAAGACGTATTGAACGGTAAATAAATTCGGATTTAAATTATCATCGACCTCATCCCAATATAAAGGAGTCGCAATTAACCCTCGCTCATGACCACGGGGCGAGTAAGGAGCTATAATCGTTTTCCCTTGATCATGTTGCAAATAATCAATATACAAGCGTCCGTTTCGATTTTTCTTTAATCGCTCCAACGTAAATAACTCTGGATTTTGCTCACAAATATATTCACTCACAAACTCACAAAATAATCTTGTCTCTCGATAAGTGAATATCTCTTCTGGCAAAGGCAAATACAGTTGGATTCCCTTATTGCCAGACGTTTTCACAAAAGCATTAAGAGAGAACTGCTCAAAAACTTCTTTCATTTTTTTTGCTGCTGTTATCGCAAGTGAAAACTCATTCACACTAGGTGGATCGAGATCAAAGACAATCTCGCTTGGTTTTATTTGGTCTTTTTGTTGAAAGGGAATATGGAATTCCAATGCCAATTGATTGCCAAGCCATAGCAAGGTCTCAAGATCATTACAAAGAATATACTCAATCTCCTCCACGTTAAAAGTTTGAACAAACTCAGGAGCATAATCGGGACAGTTTTTTTGATAAAAGGCCTCACTATTCGCCCCATGTGGGTAACGTATCGTCGTTAATAGTCGGTCATTCAAAAATGGCAATAGATAAGGAAACATGTATTGCAAATAAGATAAATAGTCCTCTTTTAAAAGCTCTAATTTTGGCCATACCGGTTTATTTTCCCTTGTTACCTTTACTTGTTCTGGAAAAGGAGTAAGCTGTCTTTGCATGGTCTGCCACGTACACTCTTCAGGTACTTCTTCTAACAAAAACGAGTCAAATAATGGCTCCCGTAAATGTTTGCCATCAAATCCAATACAGCCGACCTTGACACAAATTGAAGGCGGTAGTTGCCATACTTCCTTTTGAATGAGCTCACCATTTTTTTGAAAAAGAGTCGACAATGTCCTCTTTTCTTCATTTGACATCCCATGTGAAAAGTTAACTACCTCAACTAATCTATCCCCTTTATAAACAACGCCTTTAAAATAGCCATTTTGTTTCTCATAACTCGTCACAATAACATGAACAAATCGATAATTTTTATATTTTAACCACTCTTGTGAGCGCATTTGCGTATATATGCTCTTCTTCTTTTTGGCAACAATTCCTTCACTAAAGTGAGCTTTCATAACTTGTGTAATCTCATCTAAATCGTTAAAGGTTTGAGTTAACTGCAAAACTTTTTGCTGTCCGATCGAACTAAAAAAAGCCGAAAGTTCTTTTTTTCGCACCGTTAAAGACTTCTCTTCAAGAGAAAGTCCTTTTTTTTCTAAAAAATCAAATGCCAAAAACTGAGTAGGCAATCGTTCGGAAAATTTCCTTATTTGACTTTTTGTTCTCAACTTTCCCCTTCGCTGTACAATTTTGAAATCACTATGATAAGGATTTATTAAATAAACGAGCTCCCCATCTAAAATGAGTGGCAAAAAAGCTTTGATTTGTTCATACATCCGTTCACTATCTTTAATAATTTCAGGAAACATCGGAGACAGGTCGTTTCCATTTCGGCTTAATAAACGGGGGATTTCCTCTTTCCATTCAAATAAACAACGAAAACCATCATATTTAATTTCATAAAGCCAATCATCACCAATCGGCAATTCCGTAGTTGTCGTTAATAGCATTGGTTTCAATTAAATCTCACCTATTCTTTTTATTACTAGCTTTTACTTGTGATACATAAATTATGAAGTTCTTCAACATATTAAGAAGAAAAGTAGGTGCCAACATGCATACAGTTTGGAAAGGTAGTATTAGCTTTGGTCTCGTAAACATTCCGATTAAACTTCATACAGCAACAGAAAATAAAGACATTAAACTAAGACAACTTCACAAAAAATGTCACACTCCAATAAATTATCAAAAGGTTTGTCCAGACTGTGAGGAAGAAGTTCAGAATGAAGATATCGTCAAAGCATATGAATATGCCAAAAATAAATTTGTTGTTTTGGATCAGGAGGAATTGGAACAATTAAAAAAAGAACAAGAAGATAAAGCCGTCGAAATCATTGACTTTGTGAAATTAGAAGAGATTGATCCGATATATTTCGAAAAAAGCTATTTTCTTGCTCCTGATAGTGGTGGCGGAAAAGCGTATGGTTTATTACGAGCTGCTCTTGAAGAGTCAGGGAAAATTGGGATCGCAAAAATTATCATTCGTTCAAAGGAACAATTAGCGATTGTCAGAGTCTATAAAAACGGATTAATGATGGAAACGATTCATTTTCCAGACGAAGTACGAAATATCGAGGATGTTCCCAATTTACCTGAAGAACAAAAAATCGTAAAAAAAGAATTAGATGCTGCTCTTCTTTTAGTCGAACAATTAACGACTACATTTGATCCTGATAAGTATCATGATGAATATCGAACCGCCTTAATGGAATTAATTGAAGAAAAGAAAACAGGGAAGAAAACCGTTACCCATACAGACAAAAAACAAACTGAATCAAATGTGACCGATATTATGTCTGCCTTGCAAGCATCCATTGATAAAACCAAAAAGAAAAAACCAGCCGCAAAAAAGAAAACAACAACAAAAGCCAAAAAGAATGCTTAATTTGTCTTACTCGGCCAGCGGAATGCCCTACGCATTCCGCTGGCTCCGCTTTGGTCAAAGAAAAAACTACTGAAGCCATATTCGAACCGTAATTAGGAGAATTCATGATTTTCATTACGTATTCCCCGTTTTTCGTACCTTAATTAAAGCAACCCTCGACTTTCATTACCTATTACCTCTTATTCGTACCGTAATTAACGCAACCCTCCATTTTCATTACCTATTCCCTGTTATTCGTACCCTAATTAAGGCAACCCTCCATTTTCATTACCAATCCCCTGTTATTCGTACCCTAATTAAGGCAATCCTCCATTTTCATTACCAATCCCCCGTTATTCGTACCCTAATTAAGAGAATCCTCCTGTTTCATTACCAATTACCGTTCTCTTTTAGTCGTATGAGCGTTTTATATGGTTTGAGGTTTATTGCCTCAGTTCTCAGTTCTACTTCTTTTTGCCTCCCCTTAAAATATTGGAAATTCCTGCGTCTGATTCCTGCATTCATCCATAGAAACGTCTCAAAGTCTCTTTTATACTAAAAGATAGACAAATTAAAGGGTGATTGAAATGAATCAAGAACAATTTAAAAATAAATTAAATGAATTCCTAAATGACTCCAATCATTTAAGTGATATCATGGTTCAATATTTAAAATGGAATGCTCAACAAAACTATGAAACCAACACGTTACAGTGGCTATATTCCAATGTGACGTTAGTTGCTTCTCTCGAAAATAAGCATGTAGAAAGCGTCTTAGCATCTGAACTTGAAAATAGACATTCCTATTATGACGTCATTAACCTCATTAAAAGTGAAGAAGAAATAGCTTCATTTAATCAATTCACTAATGTGGTTCCTTTGTTTTGTACGAGTTAACATAGATTATTCCTCTCAAAAAAAAAGACTTCGCAAAAGGTTTTCTGACCTTTTGCGAAGTCTTGAAGAAATTTTATTATTGGTCTGCCCAACGTTCAATGGTTACCTCAAAAACATGGTCATCCTCTTCAAATGTATAGATGCGGTTTTGTGTTTGACGTTCTCCTATTAAATCAACACCTTCACTATTTTGTTCCCGTTTCGACCAATCGCCTCTTGTAAACTTATACTCTACCATTTCAAAAGGTCGACCTTCGATAGTAATTTCATAATGATCACCAACAGGCTCTAAAATCATATCTGGATCGGCTTCATTCCATCCATTAAATTCTCCAACAAGATAAATGTCTTCTCCCTCTGGAGTATTTTCCGGCAAGGTGACTTTAAAAGTGACGGAATAATCTTCATCAGGAATTTCCACTACTACTTCCTCTACTGGTAAAATCCCTTTAGCAGAATGAAGGATAATCGTTTGGTACGGAGCAATGGTCACTGCATCTCCACTGCTATATTCTGAATGGGACCATAGCTCTTGCACATCGTCTACGATCACATCAACCGTTTTCTGCTCATTTCGTTGATTATGAATGACCGTTAATTGATAATTTTCCTCGTCAGAATGAACGGTATATCCATATAATCCAAGGTCCGTCTCAAAGGATTGATATTCTCCTGTAAACAGCATTGGATTTTCGGTTCGAATTTGAATTAGTTTTTTATAATGTTCATACATACTCTCTGCTTGGCCTTGTTGTTCTTCCAGAGAGATTCCATCATTTGGATGAGTAAATTGACTTGGATGGAAGAAGTGCTCATCCATGACCGTCATTCCCTCCCCTTCAGCTGCTGCATACCATTGGAAAGGCTCGCGACGATTATCATCTGGTCGTTGTCCTTCTTGCCCTAATTCATCACCATAATAAATAAATGGCGTTCCCGGTAAAGTAAATAAAAGACTTGCTGCTAATTTTGCTTGTTCTTCACTACCAAGACGGGTCATAACACGATCCATATCGTGATTGCCAATCATCGTTGAATCAATAGCAGGTGCCTCTCCTCTACTGTTTGAAAAACGCTCATAACGGTTATGAGTATCATTTAATTCTGCAACAATATCAACTGTCATTCCATTCGCCATTCCAATAATCTCTTCTGTTAAAACAAAGTTAAAATTAGACTCTAACGCACTATAATAGAAACTAATATCCTCCGAACTGTGGTACCATGTCTCACCTACAATAAAAGCTTGAGGGTTTTCAGATTTAACATGTGTATTAAATTCACGCCACCACTCAATCGTTTTATTTCGGTCATCGTAAATATCGGCTACTGCGTCAATTCGGAAACCATCGACCCCTTTATCTAACCAAAAACTCGCCATTTGTTTAATTTCCTCACGGACGGCCGGATTATCATAATTTAAATCAGGCATGTCGACATTAAAGTGTCCGGAATAGATTTGACCATCTACTTCATGCCAACCTTGTTCTCCATTAGGCTCTTCCCCATTATAAGATTCATGATTATCCCAAATATAATAATCACGATATTCACTATCTGGATTAGCTAAAGCCTCTTGAAACCACTCATGCTCATCAGATGTATGATTCACGACAAAATCAATAATCACCTTTAAATCTCGCTCATGTGCTGCATTCAAAAAACTCTCAAATTCCTCCATCGTGCCATAGTCTGGTTCAACCCCATAATAATCGGTCACATCATAACCATGGTAAGACTTAGAATCCTTCATCGGCATTAACCAAATCGCATTAGCCCCTAACTCTTCCACATAGGAGAGCTGTTGTTTGAGACCAGCAAAATCACCGATCCCATCTCCATCTCCATCAAAAAAGCTGCGGACAAAGATTTGATAAAAAATCGCTTCCTTTGCCCAATGGTAGTCTTGCTCTAAATCAGCTAAAGCAATAATCCCCTCTTTCTCAACGTTTTTTTCCTCTTTCTCGTCTACTTCTTCGGCTTCCTCCACATCGATATTTGCATCATCCGTCGGAGAACAAGCAAACAAAAAGAGACAAAATGTTGATAGAAAAAGAAACATCATCATTTTTTTAAACATCTTTTTACCTCCATGCGATATTTATTCGTCGACCATATACTTATTGATTGTAATTCACTTCTACGATTCCAGTAGAATTTTCTGGTGTTCTATAGATATGGTTGCCTCCACTTTCCCAGCTTACATTTCCATTTTGATCTTTCATAATATATTTGTACTCTATATCTTGATTAGCAGGTACACTCACATCATAATACCAAGTGGGATATGAGTATAAAACTTGATTAAACATAGGACCAATTGCTTTATCAGGATCCCAGCTCCCTAATTCAGGTACATTACCAACTAAGTACAGATTTTCACCAACAGACGTTTCGGCTTGATTCACGACAAATCTTACAGATGTTTGTGAACCAGTTAATAATTCAAACGGATAACCATTACTGCTTTCACCTGAGTTAGTCGTTACAGTTATACTATTTTTTCCACCATTATGCACAGGTAGTTCGGCTATAATTGTCTCGTCATTCCAAGACAATACATTCATAGTTGAACCCGCAAAAGAAACATTCCCCATACTATTTCCAAAACCTGAACCATCGATCCTCACTTCATCTCCTGGTTTCCCAATAGGAGGACCAATTTGACCAATTTCCGGTGCTACATTCTGACCATTTGAGTATTGCCAAACACTTACTTCACCTGGGGCTAACAAAAAGGGCTGAACAGACCCATCTTGTGCGACGGTTATCGATTGCCCGTCTAAAAGACCTGACAGCTCATCTTCATATAATTGAGAAGGCATATCCGTTACCAAACTACTAATCTGATAAGAGCGGTTTAAGTTTCGGTTCACAGCAATAAGTGCATATTCTCCATTAAATGAACGTTCATAAATGAATACATCTTCATTTATCCATCGTTCCGTCGTATCCCCATAAGCAATCGCCCTATTTTCTTGCCGCAGTGATGAAAGGCGTTGAATGATTTGATAGGCAACTGTCGATTGATCAAATGTATTCATCATTTTCCGATTATCTGGGTCCCCATCACCTGTCATATAAATTTCCGTACCATAATAAATCGTTGGGACTCCTCGAGATGTTAACAAAAGGGCTAACCCTAAATCTGTTGAACGCGTTGAGTGACCACTTCTAGAAAAACGATCAATATCATGATTATCGATAAAGGTAACTTGATCTTGCGGTTTATCGTAAACGCTTTCAGTTTCTCGCAACACTGTTTCCAAATCATACATCGTTCCATCGTTATTTCTTAACACATCTTGGACGACTTGTGCGTAACGAAAATCTAGTGCACTCATCCCGCTATTATTAATAAAATAATGATACTCATCACTTCCACTGGCACCTGTAAACCATTCTCCAAATGTAAAGACAGGATTATAATCATAGATCGAGCTAACAAAATTCTTTTGCCACCCTACTGGCATATGTGCTACCGCATCTACTCGAATTCCATCAATTCCTAAATCTAACCACATTTGAATCGCTTCTTTTAAATACCGATCAATAAATGAATTTTGCTGGTTTAGACTAGCTAAATCATAAAGATTTCGATAAATACTGTCTTCATAACTGGAGAAATCCGAACCACCATTTGTATAAAAATAATCCTCATTATCATTGGAATAATGACCAACTAAACGGCCATTATCATATAACGCTCCATCCTCAATATCGACAGGAGATGTATGGTTAGGAACAAAATCGATGATTACTTTTATATCATAGTTATGGGCTGTTTCAATTAATCTCGAAAAATCTGCCAAACTACCAAAAGCAGGATTTGTTCGTTTAAAATCTCTGCCCCAATAACCATGATAAGAAGCAAAACCTCCTGGATGAAGCTCCATTACGTTTTCAATTGGTGGCGAAATCCAAATAGCCGTTATGCCCATATCCGGTAAATACCCGTCCTCGATCTTTTCGATAATCCCTTGCCAGTCCCCACCACAATATTTGGTTAAATCCAGACAACCTGTACTAAACAAAGCTCCCTCAGGATTATTAGTTGGGTCACCATCATAAAAACGATCTGTAACAATTTGATAAATAATCTCTTCTGCATAATTAACATTGTCTAAGTTTTCATTTGCCTCTGTATACTCTGGGTTAACGATAACTAGAAAGCTAATCAAAAATAAAACCACAAGTGAAAAAGAAAGCCTTCGAATCATTCTCACACCATCCTTTGATTCAGTTTTTGTAAAAGCGATCTGTTGTTACTTCATTCATAACACTTAATTTATAAATACGTAATTCCCTCCTTTATCGAAGTTTAATTATGCAATCGTTTGCTCTAGTAATCGCTTTCAAACCAATTTAAACATTGATTCTCTCAATTGTAAATACTTTACTTTAATATAAACCAATTGTTTACATAGTTCGTCCAAATGACCTACGTTTGCACAAATTTCGCAATGAACGTCTTTTTCATTTGATAATAAGAATATTAACTTGAAACGGATAATGAGAGTGTTATTTAATGAACCCCCTTTAAACTTAAGTCCCTATATGGAGATTTGTGATATCATGGTGCCAAGAGACAATATATTACGAAAAATGAGGGGCAAAATGTTGGTCAAATCCTTCTAAAACGGACTCATTTTTCTTATTGTAAGCAATGATAGACTGAGCACCCATTCGATGAATTTGTTCGTAAATCGCTGGATAGTCATACCCTGCATCAAGAGTACTAAAAGAAATCGGAAGAA
>NZ_ALPT02000073.1 GCF_000292245.2 Alkalihalobacillus alcalophilus ATCC 27647 = CGMCC 1.3604
AATTTGCATTGATTTCTCAATGACTAACATTGACGAGATACCTTGTATCTCTTTAATTCGCTTGGCTTTTGTTCAGTTTTCAAAGAACTCACTCGCTCATTGGCGACTTTTCTATCTTACACAGAACATCTTGTCCTGTCAAGACTTTTTATAAAAATATTATGGTGGGCCTGAGTGGACTCGAACCACCGACCTCACGCTTATCAGGCGTGCGCTCTAACCAGCTGAGCTACAGGCCCCTTAAAAGGCATAAAAAAAGCACGTTCCACCAAAATATTAATTTGGAGCGGGTGATGAGAATCGAACTCACGACATCAGCTTGGAAGGCTGAGGTTTTACCACTAAACTACACCCGCAATTTAAAATTAGAATGGTCGGGAAGACAGGATTTGAACCTGCGACCCCCTGGTCCCAAACCAGGTGCTCTACCAAGCTGAGCCACTTCCCGCAATAATTATCCTTCAAATAAATAAACATTTTAAAACAAACGCTTTATGGTGCGGTTGAGAAGACTCGAACTTCCACGGGATTTAACTCCCACTAGGCCCTCAACCTAGCGCGTCTGCCATTCCGCCACAACCGCGTAAATCTATAAAATAAAATGCGGGTGAAGGGACTTGAACCCCCACGTCATAAGACACTAGATCCTAAGTCTAGCGCGTCTGCCAATTCCGCCACACCCGCGAAAAGTAAAATGGCGGTCCGGACGGGACTCGAACCCGCGACCTCCTGCGTGACAGGCAGGCATTCTAACCAACTGAACTACCGGACCAGATAAAATTAATGGTGGAGGATGACGGGATCGAACCGCCGACCCCCTGCTTGTAAGGCAGGTGCTCTCCCAGCTGAGCTAATCCTCCATTTTGTCTTCAGATAAGCTTCAAATTTCTTCGTCTAGTTCGTGTTTCTCTTTCAGTCACGTACGTGTGTACGCTCCTTCTTTCGAACACTTCCTATCCTCGAACTTTTCGCTTCTCTTCGACAACTGTCTTTTTTGCTTCAAATTCCTTTGTCTAGTTCGTGTTTCTCCCTCAGTCACGTACAGGTGTACGCTCCTTCTTTCGAACACTTCCTATCCTCGAACTTTTCGCTTCTCTTCGACAACTGTCTTTTTTGCTTCAAATTTCTTCGTCTAGTTCGTGTTTCTCTTTCAGTCACGTACGTGTGTACGCTCCTTCTTTCGAACACTTCCTATCCTCGAACTTTTCGCTTCTCTTCGACAACTGTCTTTTTTGCTTCAAATTCCTTTGTCTAGTTCGTATTTCTCCCTCAGTCACGTACAGGTGTACGCTTCTTTTTTCGAACACTTCCTATCCTGGAACTTTCTGCTCCTCTTCGACAACACTTTTAAAAACTTCACTAAATCTCAGGAAAACTAAAATCTAATTGAATAAAACAATGACCCGTACGGGATTCGAACCCGTGTTACCGCCGTGAAAGGGCGGTGTCTTAACCGCTTGACCAACGGGCCATATTAATGGCGGAGAAGGAGGGATTTGAACCCTCGCGCCGCTCGCGCGACCTACACCCTTAGCAGGGGCGCCCCTTCAGCCACTTGGGTACTTCTCCGTGGCTCCACAGGTAGGACTCGAACCTACGACCGATCGGTTAACAGCCGATTGCTCTACCACTGAGCTACTGTGGAATAATACAGCTTAAATATCTTAACATAGAATGATGAAACATTCAACATTTTTATGTATTTTTTTCGCCGCTATCTTAGCGACTTCTATAATATATCATAGGGTTATTATTTGATCAACTACTTTTATTAATTTTTTTTAATTCCCCTGAACACTTGCCACAAACATATTTATTCGTATTGATTTTCCTCTTCCTTTTATAAATAAGTTGACATGACTGACATTGATAAACCACTTCTACAAGGATACGATTTTGACTTTCAGGTAGCCGTTCACAATATCTAGACCCACCAACCTCTTTAAGTAATTGCTTAAAATCATCATCCTTATGCATATATCCTTTTCCTTGTATATGTAAATGATAATGACAAAGCTCATGCTTAATAATCCCAACTAAAGCGTCCATGCCAAATATTTCGTATTGTTTAGGATTGAACTCAATATCATGTGACCTTAAAAGATACCGACCTCCTGTTGTCCGAAGTCGTGGGTTGAACCTTGCTTCGTGTAAAAAGTGTCTCCCGAATGATTGTCTCGAAATATCCTCAACAAGTTTTTGTAAAACATTTTGCTCCACTAACATTCACCCTAACCTTTAAAAATTCATACAACATTGACAAACATATATGCATATATTAAATATATTAACACATAAAATAAGGAGTTGGCGATTATGCCTTCGTGGTTAATGAATCAGCTACAACGTGCGTACGCAGAAAAAAATGAGTATCAAATCAAAATTTTAAATCAGTGTTGGTTTTATTATCAACAAAAAAACTCAAACCAAAATAAAAACATCCACCCTAATTAACTACCAAACCATTATTAATACATTAATAAACCCTCACTTTAGCTTGCACAAATAGTTGCAGTCCATATAGATTAAGGATTCAACAAGGAGCATATCTTAAAAAGAGTAATGACTAGACCTATATGCATTCATATTCCGGCTCTTTTCTAACTTAAGGCCAATCTTCACATTGTAATGTCAAAAAGAACCCTCATCATCATCATCATGAAGGGTTCTTTTTAACATTAAAAACTTTTAACTTCCTATGAGCTGTTTTTCTGGTTGCAACATTGTTAAAGCAACACGACCTTTTTTTACGTCAACACTATCAACCCATACAGTCACAATTTCCCCAACTGATACGACCTCTAATGGATGCTTCACAAAACGGTTAGCTATTTTAGAAATATGCACAAGGCCATCTTGCTTAACCCCTACATCAACAAATGCTCCGAAATCAACAACATTCCGAATCGTTCCTTGCAACTCCATTCCCACTGTCAAATCTTCTAGTTGCATAACTCCTTGTTTTAAAAGTGGTTTTGTCACTTGGTCACGCGGATCTCTTGATGGTCGAATTAAACTATCGATAATGTCTTGAATGGTCGGAACCCCCATATCAAGCTCGTCTGCCAATTGATGAATATTCACTTTATCTAACTCATCTTTTAAATGACTTGAGCCAATATCAGATGCATCCAAGTTTAACTTAGTTAATAATTGCTCAGTTGACTTATAAGCTTCTGGGTGAATGGCTGTTTGATCAAATGGATTTTCAGCGTTTGGAATTCTCAAAAACCCAATACATTGCTCATATGTTTTGGCCCCTAATCTCGGTATCTTTTTCAGCTGTTTTCGATTAAGGAACCGCCCCTCTTCTTCTCTTTGTTTAACAATATTAGTCGCTACAGCTTTTGAAAGACCGGCTACATATTGCAACAAGGAAATCGATGCCGTATTCACATTAACTCCAACTTGGTTTACAACCGTTTCAACAATAAAAGTAAGGGATTCATTTAACTTTTTCTGTGAAACATCATGCTGGTATTGACCAACCCCTACTGATTTCGGATCGATTTTCACCAACTCGGCTAACGGGTCTTGAATTCTCCGCGCAATTGAAACCGCACTTCTTTCTTCCACTTTTAAATCCGGAAACTCCGCACGTCCCAATTCAGAAGCTGAATACACACTTGCTCCTGCCTCATTTACAATTAAATAATAAATGGACTCAGGTAGCTCTTTAATGACATCCGCTATAAATTGTTCGGATTCACGAGAGGCCGTCCCATTACCGATCGCAATCATATTTACATGATGTTTGCTAATAAGTTGTTTAACTACCTCTTTGGCACGGTCGACTTCATTTCTTGGAGGAGTAGGGTAAATAACCGCTATGTCTAACACCTTCCCCGTCGCGTCAACAACCGCTAATTTACATCCCGTACGGTAAGCCGGATCAACACCTAGTACTATTTTCTCTTTAATTGGTGGTTGTAATAATAAGTGCTTTAAGTTTTCAGCAAAAATATGAATGGCCTGTTCTTCTGCTTTACTCGTTAATTCCTGTCTTAACTCACGTTCAATGGAAGGTTCAATTAACCGCTTATATCCATCAGCAATCGCTTCACTTAAAATATCGTTCGCAATAGTCGACTTAAAGATAATTTTATGTTGTAAATGCTTTAAGATCCTCTCAACTGGCAAACTAATCTTAACCCGTAAAATCCCTTCATTTTCACCTCGATTTAATGCCAACACTCGATGGGGCACTATAGAGCGGACCGGCTCTTCATATTCATAATACATCTCAAAAACCTTTTTTTCGTCCGACTCCTCATCTTTAACAGATGACTGTACCTTGCCATCTTGCAAACCCATTAACCGAATCGATTTACGAAATTCAGGCTCATCAGAAATCCATTCTGCTATAATATCATTCGCACCCGCAATCACTTCATCAATCTCGTTCAGCTCATACTCTTCACTTAAATAGTTTTTGGCTTCCTCCTCGATTGAACCACGACTAGGCAGCTCAAATAACCACTTTGCAAAAGGCTCGAGCCCTTTTTCTTTTGCAACCGTTGCCTTTGTGCGTCGTTTTTGTTTATATGGTCGGTATAAATCTTCAATTTCTTGTAATTTCTTCGCATTCGATATTTGCTTTTGAAGTTCCGGAGTAAGCTTCTCTTGCTCGTCAATAAGACGAATCACTTCTTCTTTCCTCGACTCCAGTTGGTTCATATATTGCCATTTTTCTACAATTGTTCGGATTTGCACCTCATCTAACCCACCTGTTAATTCCTTTCGATACCGCGCAATAAACGGTACCGTATTGCCTTCATCAACAAGTTTAATTAAATTATGTACATATTTTGATTGTACGGATACTTCCTCAACTATTTGTTCAATCATCTTTTCCTGAAGCTTTTCATTCATTCTTAACCACACCTTTTCGCCAAAAAATGGATGCTTCTATCATAGCATAATTTCTGTTCATAATATATGTATGGCCTACACACAACCATCCGTAACAAAATAAAAGGAGCTAAATCCTCAAAGGTCATTATCATGACTTTTGGGACAGCCCCCTAGTGTAATTTACCGATAAGTAATGTAACATCATCTTGTTCAAATATGGCACCACCGAATAAAGCATTTGCTTCTTCTTTTACTTTGTTCAACCCGACTAAACGTTCCTTCGCTGGAGGCTTTTTGACACCATCTGTATAAACTATAAATGTACTGCCCTCTTCATAAGGGTAACGCTCAAGTTCTATACGCTCCTGACGCCCTGATAAATAACCTCGCTTCGGAATAGGCTGAATGATTTTTCCATTAGGGTAATAAAGAACAAAACTAACATTCCCATAATTGCTGTAATAAACAACATTATGTTTAAAGTCAATTTTCATTAAGGTTATAACAGCCCCTCGCTTACCGAGTAAACGTTTATTACAAGCATTCACAATATCATTTGGAGATAGGTGATGATTCCTCTCGACTTCTTTAATGACCACATCAGCTGATTCATAAGCTCCCTTACCACTTCCTAGACCATCCACTACTGCACATACTGCATAATCTTCTTCTGTGATAACTAGATGACCATCACCGCAGTAAGCCATATTTTCCTTAGCTTGTTGAAAAGCTGCCACCTCTAAGTTTTTATTCTCATAAAAAGTAATCATTATAGTATCTCTGACGGTTCAATTCGAATCGATTCACGGAGTTTCTCAATCGCGCGTCTTTGCAGGCGGGATACATGCATTTGTGAAATCTCTAACCGTTCACCGGTCTCCTTTTGACTTAAGTTCTCATAGTACGTACATTGTAAAATCTGCTTTTCACGTTCATTCAATACTTCAAAAGCTTTTTCTAACAATAACTTTTTATCCGTTTTATCATAACCATCATCATGATTACCAACCAAATCTAAAATCGTTACTTCTCCACCTTCTTGATCAGCTTCAAGTGAACGATTCACAGAAAGTGCTTGGTAGCTCTTGCTCATTTCCATTGTTTCTAGAACTTCTTCCTCCGTCACTTCTAGATGTCCGGCAATTTCATGAACAAGCGGAGAACGTTGCAAGGATGTCGTTAGCTCATCGACCGCTTTTTTAATTTTCGGCCCGAGCTCTTTAATACGCCTAGGAACATGGACACTCCACGTCTTATCACGTATAAAACGTTTAATTTCCCCAACAATAGTCGGGACTGCAAACGATTCAAAACTACGCCCAAATTCCTCATCATAGCGCTTAATCGCCGCTAAAAGTCCAAGCATACCGACTTGCACTAAATCATCATCATATTCTTTCCCTTTTGAAAACTTTCTAGCAAGCGAACGGACAAGGCCTTCATAGTGTTTCACAATCTCTGTCTGAACATGGTCGTCTCCGTTCTGCTGATATTGTTTAATCCATTGGTAAACCTTATCTTTGTTCTGTTCGCGCGGATGGGAATCCATTGACATGTTGTTCCACCTCATCCCCTTGCATGAATTTTGTCATTATCACAACGACACCTGACTCTTCATGAATTTCTACTTTATCCATCAAAGTATTAATGAGATATAATCCAAGACCTCCCTCTTTCAATTCCGTCACAGGCTTCTTCGCATCAATAGGACCTAACTTTTCATGTACCTTGTTCACATCAAAACTTTGTCCCTTATCCGAAACAATTATTTCTATTTTTTCATTTTCATATATACGATAAGAAATATTGATTATTCCATCACCTTCATATGCATGGTTTACGACATTCGTACATGCTTCAGCGATCGCAATCTTCATATCTTCAATATCATCATAAGAAAAACCTAGTCGATTAGCGACACCTGAAAGCGTCAAACGCACAACCCCGATGTATTCTGATTTCGCAGGTACTTGCATCTCGATGTGGTCTACTTGATGATTGCTCATCTTGCTCCCTCCTTCTTCTCCGGTACAATATCAATTATTTCATCAAGCCCAGTTATCGAAAATAATCGATACACCCTTTCATTTAAACCAATAAGCTGTAACTTACTATTTGAATTATGCGATGATTTATACGCCCCTACAAATATTCCTAACCCCGTACTATCAATATAATTCACTTCACTTAAGTCCACTTTCACAACTAGTCCCTCTTTTTCAACAAGAGGAAATAATGTCTCCTTTAACTTCGGTGCAGTGAAGGCATCTATCTCCCCAATTAAATGAACCACTTCATGATTTGTACTTTCTAATGAATGTTTAATATCTAAATTCATTTTCGCTTCCCCCTTTAAATCCTTCGCTTTGGAATAACTAATAAAGACAATACCCATTTTTTCTTTAGGTTAAACCATTCTTTTAATAACAATTAAGGTGAAGTCGTCTCTTAGATTAAAATCTTGTGCTTTTTCTAATTCCGTATAAATTCCATCAACCATTTCCTGTGCTGAACCATTCATATACCCACGCATTAAACGTGTCAACTCTTCCCGTTCAATAAATTCATTATTAACTACCGATTCAGTTACACCATCTGATAAAAGGACGATAAAATCGCCGACTTCAATCTCACGGTGATATTCCTTAAATTTATTTACTTTAGAAATACCTAAAGCCAAACCTTTTGCATATAAGTCTTCAAAAATATCTTCCTTGGCGCGATAAACAAACCCAGGTTCATGTCCTGCACCCGCATACTGAAATCGATTTGTAGTCGTATTGTATTCGCCATACATCATCGTAATAAACATACTATCGTCCACATTTTGTTCCACAACATGGTTTAAGCTTTCAAGTAATGGAGCTGGATTTAACCTTCTTTTCGGTAACCCATCCATCGCATACTTGATCATCGACATACAAAGGGCAGCCGGTATACCTTTCCCAATAATATCAGCGATCGCAATCCCAATCGTATTTTCCCCACCTTGAACGAAATGATAATAATCTCCGCTCATCTTCTTGGCAGGAATAGAAATGACCCCTATGTCCAATTGTGAAATGTCAGGAACTCCTTTTGGCAATAGTGTCTGTTGCATGCTCGCCGCCACTTCAATTTCTGATTCTAGCTCTTGCTGACGATGTTTAAGAATTTGGTGTTCCCGATAAACAAGCCCATAACTCATCATCACTTCAAGCAACAAATCAAAAGAATCTTGTACTTCATCCGGAATCGAAGGAAAAAGATCATCCAAAACAGCACGGTGAATATCAATAAATTCTTCTGGTGACACTTGATCCGCGAGTAGCAATTTGCTAAATTGTTGTGCTTGATATAATCCTAGCTCACTTTTATTATCTAAAAATGTCTCTACTATTTTTTTATATCTCTGTTCAATATTTATCGTCTTGTCACTCAATTTAACACTCTCCTATCGGAGCCATTTAGTCGCACGAATCGTCGTTCCTTCCCCTACGTTTGATTCAATATCAAACTCGTCCATCAACCTTCTCACTCCTGGTAATCCAGCTCCCAGTCCACTTGAAGTTGAAAAGCCGTCAGCCATCACTTGTCTAATATCAGCAATGCCTGGCCCTGAATCTTTTGAAATAATTTGAATACCTTTTTTTATACCCATCTTAAATGGCTTTTCAACCGTTTCTAAACAAATTTGCCCTTCATCTGCGTATAGATAGATGTTACGAGCTAATTCGGATATCGCTGTCGTAATTCGAGCTTGGTCTACTGTTCCAAATCCAATCTCTTTAGAGAGCGTTCGTCCAGCTTGTCTTGCTGCAACGATCCCCCATTCATTTTTTACCTCTACACAGGATTCGGTTTTCATGATTATACCTCCAGTTCCATTTGCAATTTAGCAAGGCCCTGTTCCAAATCGAGCGCAGTTGGTACTTCCTCTAATTTAATCCCCATATCAATTAAGGTAATAGCTACTGATGGTTGAATTCCCGTTAACACTACACGAGCCCCCATCATATTGGACATATCCACTACATCACCAAGAACTTTGGCAATAAATGAATCAATCATATCAACAGACGTTAAATCAATGACAACTCCAATTGATTCTTCTTCATGAATTTTATTTAATAAGTCCTCTTGAAATTGCAAAGCTGTTTGATCATCTAGTTCGACTTGAATACTAATTAATAAATATTGTTTTAGTTTCAAAATCGGAATTCTCATAATTACCTCCTCTTATAGCTTGACTATCTTTTTATTCGTTAGCTCTAATGCAGTTTCCATCCCTTTACGAAGAGTGCTCTTTGTAGGGAACTTCGTCAAATCAATCCCTAAATTAACAATCGTTTGAGCAATTTCAGGACGAATCCCTACTAAAATGCACCGAGCTCCAACAAGTCTAACCGCTTCAGACGCTTGAATAATATGATGTGCAACCATCGTATCAACGACAGGTACACCTGTTATATCAATTAGCACCACTTGTGATCGGTGGTTTATAATTCCTTCGAGTAAATTTTCCATAATTAGTTTTGCACGGGCTGTATCAATGGTTCCAATTAATGGCATGACGGTTATATCTTCAAATACCGGAATCAATGGTGCCGAAAGTTCCATCAAAGAAACCTTTTGCATTTCAAAAACATCTTGCCATGAGCCTGTGTAATCATGAACCAATTGATTAACGACCCCATCACACCATTCATCAATCTCACTAAATTTTTCCATCAGAATACCCATATCTGTTTCTTGCTCTGTTAAGATACTAAGGAGTACGCGACGGAAAGCTTGCAATCCCTTTGTAAAATAAGCAAGTGGCCAACCGTTCAGAATATATTTATCTGTAAATTTACTTACCTTTTCATTTGCCTGCGCACTATCGAACTCTAATTTTTTCAATAGAAAATCCATAAATTCGGCATTCATATTTTCATAAGTTGAATTAGAGATTGATTGCAAATATTGCTCTTGTTTAATATCTTGGAGCTCTTGCCCCCATCTCTCTAATATATTTTCTCGATTTTCTAGCAAAGACGATACAATATAGGTTTTCATATGTGTTCCTCCAGACTTTTATCAGCTAATATTATTATTCCACGAAATCCAAAACCATGCAAAATATTCGTATATGAGAGTAAATACGACCTTTTCCCCTAAAAATCCTGTTCAAATAGCACAATTCTCCTTACTTCTAGTCAGCAAATGCCATTTGCTCTCCAAAATAATAAAAACCCCGTTTAGATTAACGGAGTTTTGTTATTGAAAATCATTTTTAAAAATCGATCAAGCCTAAGCTAATGAATAATGCTTCATTTACACGATTCATCATATCGTCATCTAAATGGGTAATCTTATCCGTTAACCGTTGCTTATCTATCGTTCGCACTTGCTCTAATAAAATAACCGAGTCTCGGTCAAAACCATATCTCTTTGCACTGATTTCAACATGCGTCGGAAGCTTTGCCTTTTGAATTTGGGCGGTAATAGCCGCAACAATCACCGTCGGACTAAATCGATTACCAATATCATTTTGTATGACGAGTACCGGACGAACACCACCTTGTTCAGAACCGACAACTGGTGAGAGATCCGCAAAGTAAACGTCGCCTCGTTTGACAATCAAAGGCTACACCCCACTCACTAAGCGATCAAGAGTACTCTCTGCTTCCTCCTCGGCAAGAAAAGCTTCTGATGCAATATGAAGGTTTATTTTGGCCATTTCCATATAACCTTGCTGCATCGTCTCTCGAATTTGGCGTTTTTTTCGTTCACGTAAATACAGCTTTGATGCTTGAGACATAAACTCGCTGTAATTAGCACCTTCTTGCTTGATCACACTGTCCACCTCGTTTAACAAATGTTGTGGCAAATTAACGACAATTTCCTTCATCTTTTTATCCGGCATTAAGATCCACCCCCGACATTCAACAACGACTTTTTATTTACCTATACCAATGTATATCCTCATTTATACGTACATCTTATCCAAAATTAATCATACCATTGACCCTATTGAATTGCAAAGCACTTTTGGAAACTGTCAGAAAATTTCTTGAGATATTTCGTCATATTTTGTTTTTATTCTTTCACATTTGCCATTTTTCATATAAACTCTTGGAATTCTGTCGGTTATCACACAAGGGATTTCATAATTAATCGTTTCTAAACGAGTCGCAACTACATCCATTGATAATTCGTCTTCTAACGAAATTAACGTAACCTCTGTATCGACATCCATTTTATAAGGCAACCTGATCATACATTGATCCATACAAATTCTTCCTACAAATGGGGCTTTTTCATTTCCTATTAACACAAAGCCACCATTCGTGCTATTTTTTCGAATCCAACCGTCTGCATAGCCAATTGGCAAAGTACCGATCCATTCCTTACTTTTTGTCGTATATGTCGCTCCATAACTTATGCTCTCTCCCGCCTCTAACTCTTTGACATGAGATAGCTTTGTTTTTAGAGCAAACGCTTGTTGAAGTTTAATAGGTAGCTGGTCTTTTATTTCAATCGAAGGGGTAAGACCATACATTGAAATGCCAAAACGGAACATATTAAATGTTTTATTTGGATACCGCAAGCCTGTTGCACTGTTTCCACAATGAATGTGCGGAATAGAAACATGTTGTTCCTTCAACCATTCTAACATCTGTTCAAATCGCTCATACTGCTTCATAAAATAATCCGTGTTTAACTCATCAGCTGTCGCAAAATGGGTAAACACCCCATCTATTTCAAGTGCCTTAATTTCGTTTAACTGCTCTGCAAGAATCATTAACTCATCATGTGTTCGTAAGCCAATACGTCCCATCCCTGTATCAAGCTTAATATGAACCTTAAGAGGATTTTGGTCATCTATTAATAAAGGCTTTGCTTGCTTAATCCAATCAAGTTGAAAAACCGTTATCGTAATGTCATTCTTTTGAGCAACTCCCACATCACTTGGACGA
This sequence comes from Alkalihalobacillus alcalophilus ATCC 27647 = CGMCC 1.3604, assembly GCF_000292245.2. GTDB lineage: Bacteria > Bacillota > Bacilli > Bacillales > Bacillaceae_D > Alkalihalobacillus > Alkalihalobacillus alcalophilus. The sequence goes on from NZ_ALPT02000073.1 coordinate 11,796, forward strand.
ATTCTGCCCATCACCAAAATGGGGGCAGTAATGCCTGCTCGCCTCAACTCTAGTGCTTCATCTAAAATCGCGACAGCTAGATGACTGGCACCAGCCGTTAATGCGGTGTTAGCCACATCTATCGCACCGTGCCCATATCCATTCGCTTTCACCACAGCCATAATATTCATTTCTTTAAATTGATAAAACTCTTTGACTGCTTTAATGTTGGCTTCAATTGCATCTAAGTTAATTTCCGCCCAAGTATCTCGAAAAAAGTTATTTTGACTACTCACATTCTACACCATCCAACTCATAATACTTTAATATATTTATTATGATTTTGAGCGATTAGCTTGTCAATGCAACGAAAGTGATATCCAAACATTGGAATCGTTTTAATTCTATTTATAGTATGCACATTTCATTTCATTTTATGAAACTAAAAAACGTAAAAAGACTCAGCTGTAAATATTAGCTGAGTCTCGAGATAACCGTGATATTTTATTTTTCTTCAGAACCATAAACGGATTGAGCAATTTCAATCATTTCTTGTTGTTCCAATTCAGTCGATGCTAACACAAAATCGACCCCATTATACGACCACATTAAAGATTCTTCTGTCATAACCCCTACTGTATAACCTAAATCAACCGGAATACCTGTCGTTACATTCATCGGAACCATCGCTGGGACTACTTGAGTTTGCTCTTGGATAAGCGTATATGATTTTTCTCCAGAATATTTAATAATGTAACGTTCTCCATTTTCAGATTGCACCTTTTCTGAAGTTTCAACCGACACACCTTCAGGAGTATACAGTGGGAAGTAAGCCATCATCGGCTCCACTTCTTCTGACATCGCTGGAACGTCATTCATTTGAGCTGCCGTCATATTACGTTTCATATCAAAATCTTCTTCTATATTGAAGCTTGGGTCAAGTTCAAATCCTGTAAAGTCAAGTTGGACAAGCACTTCTAAATCTGTATTCATGATTTTTACCTGAACGGGAGATAAATCCTTTTTGTTCAGTGTTACTTCCTGTGTGTTTAAATTCTTATTTTGATAGTTCGTATTGGTTGTAAAAATATAATGATCTTCTGTCGCTGTAAAAGTACGCTCTGGATCAAGCAAAATGTCATGGACTAATGATTCATAAAGATAGACTTGACTACTATTTTTTGGCCAATCACTTTGGAAACGAAAACTCTTATTCAATGCAGGTGTTAAAACAAAAACTCCTTCATCATTACGAAGAATGATTTGGCTTTGATCCTTATTATCGTTGTTTAGTGCCACACGATAATAACTTTCTGCTTGATGCCATACTTCCACTTCGTACGTTTGTGGTTCCTTTCCTGTCTGCAATGTCATCGTAGCTTGTGATTTGTAGCCTGCCATATCCGACATTTTGTTTTCAAGGTCCGTTATGATGTCTTGCTGAGATTTTTCTCCACACCCGACCAGGATTACAGCTATTAACAAACTCATAATGACAAACCAACTTACCTTCTTCATGCTTTCACCCCTTTGTCTCATTTGATGCCAAAGCAGAGAATTTACCCTACTCTCCCATCCGCATTACAACTATATGAGACAACCTCGATGAATATGCAGACTAGCTTGAGGCGCGTTCAATAATTACATGAGAAATCGCATAAGATTGACTATGAGATATGGAAACATGAATGATTCCATTAAAGGATGCATTTAAATAAGGCTTGCCATTTGAATCATTTAATATCTCTATATCCTTCCAGCCGTAAGAAGTATCTGCCGCCTTAACAAAAGCTTCTTTAGCTGCAAACCTTCCAGCCAAATATTCTATTTTTCTTTTAGCAGTAAGAGAAGCAAATTTATTTTGTTCCTTTTCTGTTAAAATTCGCTCTATAAATCGCTCATTTTTTTGCACTGCTGCTTCGATCCTTGATAATTCCACAATATCGATACCAGTACCAATAATCATCTTTAACCCTCTTTCCTTCAAACTTTCTGGACTTACTTATTACCATTAATCGTATTATACATTCTTTTTACATAAGCTTATCATAAGCTTACTCTTCACTATTTTTGATATAATACATCATATATAGCGAATGTTATAGGAGGAAGACGATGTTTATTCGAACGGAAAACTTCGAAACTTTTAGAATGTACTACCCCGTCATCACGATTTTAGTTGCCATCCACGTGTTGATCTTTTTTTGGATTAACCTCTTACCAGGTGGCGAATGGATTTATTATCACGGAGTCGGTCTCAATTTAGCCGTTCACAATGGCGATTACTGGCGCCTCGTAACCCCAATCTTTATGCATGTTGGCTTTATGCATGTCATCTTTAATTCAGTCTCTCTTATTTTATTTGGTCCACCACTCGAACAAATGCTTGGTAAGTTCAGATTTATCTTACTTTATTTATCATCAGGGATCATTGCCAATATTGCGACCTATTATGTTGGTGGCCTTGATTACTATGCACACTTAGGAGCTTCTGGAGCAATTTTCGGATTATTTGGTGCCTATTTCTACATTGTATTAAACCGTAAAGACCTTATCGACCAAACGAGCTCCCAAATGATTATGACGATTTTAGTGATCGGTTTAGTAATGACATTTGTAAATCCGAACATTAATATTTACGCCCATATCTTTGGTGCGATTGGTGGAGCCTTAATGATTCCTTTGATCTTGATCGGGGTCAAACCGTATCAACGCTATCAAACTTATACAGACCCGAATGAAGTTAGTTTTAACCCGAACCGTTGGCAGAAGAAGTCATTTAGACGCTTTAAATTCGGAAAGATATTTTGGGTCGTATTAGGGGTCTTAGTATTATTAGGAATTATAAGTCGTTTCTTTTTCTAAACGGACCTATAATGCAACAATCGAAGCAACTTCCATAGAAAAACTCCCTTTTGGCTAATCTCAAAAAGGAGTTTTTTATGGTCCGAATAGACATAAGAGCATGTACCAAAAGAGGTTTTATCTGCTCCCCCCATTGAATCGATACATAGAATAAGGGTGATTTCAACGAGGAAAACATCCAACCGCAAAAATGACAAATTGTTCTGACTTTTTATATGGTTTATTTCCCTTTCACTTATTACTTTTTCCATGGACAACCTGACGTTTCCGAGCATTGTAATTCACATTTGCCAATCGCTTGATAAATAGAACACCACGAGCGCTTAGCATAACAAATCGGCACATTTTGTTCAGAGGCTCTTTTCTTTAAGGCTGATGTTAAATTATGATTTATAAAATCCGTAAGCACTAAGATAAGATCGACATGACACGGAATTTCTTTTTTGACAGTTTGTGTTTTTCTACCACTGAAATGAATGATCTCCTCAAAACCTAATGTTTCTAGTTTCTTTGGAATCGTTCCTAGACGATCACCACCGACAATTAATAAGGATGACATTATTTTCCCTCCTTTATTTAAAAAGCGAAGTCCGTTTGGTCAGAAGTGAGAAAAAATACAGGGCTGACTAAAAAGTCGCTCTTTGACTTTATAGGCAGGCCGATTTTTCTCGAGCTTCTAACGGACGTAGCTAGATTGATCATTTTCAATTGAAAATGATTATCAAATAACTTAAAACCATTTTAAATGATATTGATTCTCATTGTCAAATGCATTCATCTATTTTCTACTCGTTTCATTCCTTCATTTATTGGGTAAAAGATTATTAGGCCTATACTCTCCATGCTAATTTCCCCTTCCATAATTATTCCAACCTAAATCGGATATCCTACTTTTAACACGATAAAAATGATCGAGAAAATTCGGATGAGTAATTTACTTTAAGCCTTTTTTTAGTTAGAGTAAGATAGGTATCCTGAAATGAAAAGAGGTGGCTTCTATGTCTGTAAACATGACAGAAGATCAACTACTCGTATTAGTCATAAAATATTTAAGGGAAGGAAAAAGAAGTTCCTTTCAACTATTATTGGAAGAATTACACCCCTATGATTTCGCCCAGCTATATCGCGGGCTACCAGAAAAACATCGTCATAAATTTTTACTTTTTTTAACACCTTCACAAATTGCCGATCTTATCCAAGAGCTTGATTATGAAATGCAAATTGAAATCTTGCATAAGCTCGGAATTGAACGTTCTTCTAAAGTAATGAATTTAATGGATAATGATGATCTTGCGGATTTATTAAATGAATTATCCTTAGATAAAATCCAAGAGTTCCTCGATGTAATGCGGGAAGAGGACTCAGAAAAACTACAATCCTTAATGAGCTACCCGGCTGACACAGCCGGTGGATTGATGAATAACCAATTTGTTTGGATTAATGCTCACTACACCGTCAGGCAAGCGGTCGATAAATTAAAGGAATATGCAAGCTTCTCAGAAAACATCTACTATTTATACGTCATAAATGATGAGAAACAATTAGTAGGAGTTGTCTCATACCGTGACTTGTTAATCGCGAATACTGATGAAATTATTGAAGATTTAATGTTTAGTCGTGTTGTAGCCGTTAACGTCGAAACCGATCAAGAAGAGGTCGCACGCATCATTGAACGTTATGACTTTATCGCCGTTCCGGTTGTTGACCACAATAATGTCTTACAAGGGATTATTACGGTTGATGATGCCTTTGATATCGTTATTCGTGAAGCTAATGAAGATATCGAAAAGCTTTCTGCTTCAGGTAAAGACATCGATTTTAATACAAAAGCCATTACAGCTTCTGTTAGGCGCTTACCTTGGCTTATTTTGCTTTTATTTATTGGCTTAGTTTCTGGGAGTATTTTAAACTTTTTTGAAGAAACGCTTGAACAACTGGTTGCCCTTATTTTCTTTATGCCTATGATTGCTGGAATGACTGGTAACACCGGGACCCAATCATTAGCCGTTGTCGTTAGAGGGATTGTCACTTCTGAAATGAATAAAAAAGTCGTCACGAAATTAATCTTTCGTGAACTGCGCGTAAGTTTAATTATTGGGATTACTTGTGCAGCCTTAATTACGACCATTGGGGCCATTTGGCAAGCTGACCTATTGTTCGGTGCAGTTGTTGGAGTTTCCTTATTCTTTTCTTTAATTATTGGAACGATGGCTGGAACGATTATTCCACTCATTCTTTATCGTGTCGGAGTTGACCCTGCCGTTGCTTCTGGTCCACTCATCACCACCCTAAATGATATTTTTTCTTTACTCATTTATTTTGGTACGGCCACAATGTTCTTATCACACATCTTAACTTAATCAAAAACAGTTCGTTATTCATAATGAGCTAGGCTTGTTGACAAGCTCTCGTCAAAGAGAGCGTCGACAAGCTTTTTTTGATCTTCTGGATATAGCTAGCCATATAATTTTTAATTGTAACAGTTACGTTTCTCTTTTTTCACTAAACGAAGCCCTAGAATAGTTGGAGACTCCCCATTCATCTTCGTAATGTATAGGACATGAAGCTGACAACCTATATTAAAAAGAGTTCATTCGACAAAACTCCTCAAGCTCGAAAACGGAAATGACATATTCCCTGGGAAATGGGCAATTTCTTTTGTCGAAAACAAAAATAAATAGGAAGCTTCTCGAAAAACTTCCTACCTAGTCACAATATCTCCAATTACCCAATATAAAACCCCATATAAAACAACAACCGACGTAATCGCTATAAATAATGCCTTATTTGACATCTTCATGCTTGTTCACCTACCTTGTCTACGAATAGTAGTATAGCATGACTTTTAGAACTTATGCACATACAAAGCAAGTACAATACTAGTCATTTCTTGCCCAATTATAACCATGATTCTATACACTATAATAAGAAATTAAAAATTCATCCATATTCCACTTTCATTTTCTCACTTATTTCTTTATAACTCTAATTTGTGGTAAACTAAACATGATCGAGGTGAAGAAAATGGATTATAGTCAAATGTGCCCTAAATATGAGCTTGCTATTGAACTACTAGGAAAAAAGTGGACTGGCTTGATTATTCGAGTATTACTTGATGGTCCAAAACGCTTTAAAGAAATAAAAGAACAGATCCCTGAAATGAGCGATCGAATTTTAACAGAACGTATGAAAGAACTAGAAAAGCTAGATGTTGTTAAACGTAATGTGTATCCAGAAAAGCCAGTTCGAATTGAATACGAGCTAACCAAAAAGGGTCTTGCCCTTAAACCTGTGATTGAGGCAATTCAATCTTGGGGAGAAACATGGGTATAGAAATAGAGCATTTGAAATGATGATTAGAACACTTTATTCTCACCAACATAATCGACATGACCTAAACATCATTCTGGTAACTCATGAACATTTATATACAAAGAGAGCTCCCTCAACTTATTAGCTCTCTTTTTTGCTTGTTTAAATAATTTTCGAGAATACAGTAATATTAATAAAGGAATAACTATACTCACCAACTGATGCGTTTTAAATCGTTAGTTAAACGTTTCCTTTATAAAGAATAATGAAAAAGTGGTGTAAACAATGAATATTATCTTAAGTACCCTAAATGCGAAATACATCCATACTAGTTTATCTATTCGTTACTTAAAGGCTTATGCCGAACCAGATTACGATGTTCAACTTGCTGAATATACTATTAACGATCCTGTTATTAATATAGCGAGTGACTTAATTCAAAAAAAGCCAAAAATCATCGGCTTTAGTTGCTATATTTGGAATATTGAAGAGACAATTAAAGTCGTTGAGATTTTAAAAAAGGTCGACCCTTCTATTGTCATTGTTTTAGGTGGTCCAGAAGTAACCTATGATACAAAGTATTGGATGGAGCGCTTACATAATGTCGACATCATTATTATCGGAGAAGGGGAACAAACGTTTAAACAATTACTCGATGAATTGCATCACGATAGACAGTTTAACCGTATTGGTGGGATTGCTTATCGTACAACCGATAACGAAATCAAAATAAACCCGCAATCCAATAAAGTCAACTTAAAAGACTTACCTTCTCCGTTTCGATTTGAAGAAGACAAGGAATCCCTTTCTAAAAGGGTTGTTTATATTGAAACGAGTCGTGGTTGCCCGTTTAGTTGCCAATTTTGTTTATCATCAATTGAAGTCGGCGTTCGTTACTTTGACCGTGAAAAAATAAAAGATGACATTCGTTATTTAATGCAAAACGGAGCAAAAACGATTAAATTTGTCGATAGAACCTTTAATATTAGTCGCAGCTATGCAATGGAAATGTTTCAATTTTTAATTGATGAACACTTACCTGGAACCGTTTTTCAATTTGAAATCACAGCCGATATTATGCGACCAGAAGTCATTCAATTTTTAAATGATAATGCCCCAAAAGGATTGTTTCGCTTTGAAATCGGCGTACAATCAACAAATGATCATACAAATGAGCTCGTCAAAAGAAAACAGAACTTTGACAAACTAACACGAACCGTCACGATGGTCCGAGACGGTGGAAAAATTGATCAACACCTGGATTTAATTGCTGGATTACCTGATGAAGATTACGATAGCTTCAAAAAAACATTTAATGATGTCTTTGCCCTTAGACCAGAGGAATTACAATTAGGCTTCCTCAAAATGTTACGCGGAACAGGCCTACGTATTAACGCTAAACAATATGGTTATGTATATATGGATCATTCCCCGTATGAAATTGTAAAAAATAACGTCCTTTCATTTGATGACATGATTCGAATTAAACAAGTCGAGGATGTTTTAGAGAAATATTGGAACAATCATCGCATGGATGAAACGATACACTTTTTAGTAAAAAATACATTTAATACGCCTTTTGATTTCTTTCAAGAATTTGGTTCTTTTTGGGATAAACAAGGGTGGAGTCGAATCGGCCATCAATTAGAAGACCTCTTTAAACGGTTAGAACAATTTTTAGAGTACAAAGAAATAAAAGATTTAGAAGTAATTAAAGCTCTAATGAAATATGACTATTTACGTAACCATAAGCAAAAACCTCGTAAAACATGGTGGTCAAATAAGACTGAAAAACAAGAAAAACGGAAACTCATTGACGAAATCATTGCTACCCCTGAAAAATTAGGGAAAAAATTTGTTGAGTTAAACTTAAGTGAGAATGAGTTATATAAGCATACTGTGATCGAGCAAGTACCCTTTCATCTGCAGAGCTATTTAACTAACATTAATAACGTTGAGCTAACTCCAGCGCTATTAGTTGTCTATTATAATATCCACAATGGTCAAACCGAAGTCTTTCACCAAACATTAAACATTGAACTACTCGCCACTTAGCTAACGCTTGAAGTGGGAGATTCTTGGGAACAGAGCGTACTTGCCAGCCGATTTCTTTGCCAA